>JANMSL010000218.1:0-6302 GCA_031389245.1 Lysobacterales bacterium
GCCTATAATCTGTCTGCGTTCGGACCGATCCTGCCGCTGGATAGCCGGCTGTTGGCAATGACACCGATTTCGCCATTCCGACCACGGCGTTGGCGCGGCGCGATACTACCCTCCGACGTCGAGCTGAAACTGGAAATTCTCGATCACTACAAGCGTCCGGTCAGTGCCACTGCAGACGCCAACGAAGTGCGCGATGTGATCGAGTTGACCGTGCGCGAATCCAGGGATAGAACGGTTACGCTGCTTTTTGACCCAGAACACAAACTAGAGGACCGCATCATCAATGAACAATTCATGCTTTGACTCCAGGATCGGTTTCGGTCGAAACGCGTCGCAGTTTGCCTGCATGTTTATTGCTTCGGTGCTGCTCACCAGCGCGGGTGACCTATTCGCCGCCCAGACCGCGTCAACCACAGACGTGAGCGAAAAAATGGACCCCGGCATTGCGGCTGCCCTGCGCGGCAAGTCGAGCAAGCCGGTGCGTGTACTGATCGAGCCACAAAGTGCCGCGTCCAAGACTTTGCTTGAGCCGATGAATCACCTGCCGCGCGAGGCGCGATTGCGCAAGAGCTACGACACGCTGGCGGCGACCGCACGCCAGTCACAGGCGCCGATCGTGCGTTGGTTGCGCCAGCAAGGTATCGCTTTTCGTGCGTTCACCGTGGTCAATGCGATCTCGGCAGAACTGACATCAACACAGTTGCGTGCATTGGCGGCGCGCGCAGATGTGCGCTATCTCGCCGATGATCCGGTCGTGCGCAACCAGCTGCCGGGCGCTGGTGCGAGTGGCGACGCCGCACCCAAGGACGCCTGCAACAATTTGCCGGGTGTTACCTGGGGCATCGAGCGCGTCAATGCCGACGACGTGTGGGCACTTGGCGCCCGCGGCCAGGGCATCGTCGTCGCCGGCCAGGACACCGGCTACGACTTCGATCATCCGTCGCTGATCGCGCAGTATCGGGGCAATGGCGCGCCGCCAGACCACAATTACAGCTGGCATGATGCGATTCATGCGTTTATTGAGGGGGGCAACGCGTGCGGATTGAACTTGGTTTCCCCTTGCGATGACAGTTCGCATGGCACGCACACCATGGGCACCATGGTCGGCGAGAATGATGCAACCGGCTTTACCGTTGGCGTTGCACCCGATGCGAAGTGGATCGGCTGCCGCAATATGGAAGAGGGCTTCGGGACGCCATCGACCTACCTCGAATGTTTCGACTGGTTTCTCGCGCCGACCGATCTAGCGGGTAATAACGCCGATCCATCCAAAGCACCGCATGTCATCAACAATTCGTGGGGATGTCCGACTTCTGAGGGTTGTTCATCCGCCAATTGGTCGCAGATGGATACCGCAGTCAACAATCTCACTGCCGCGGGGATCCTGGTGGTGGCCTCGGCCGGAAACTCCGGTTCGTCCTGCGGTTCGATCAATACGCCAGCGGCGATGTATGCAAACGCACTTACTGTGGCCTGGACCAGTAACACGCCTGGCAATTCACTCAACACATCCAGCTCGCGCGGACCGGTGACTGCTGACGGCAGCAATCGGATGAAGCCGGATATTTCGGCGCCGGGAAGTTCCGTTTGCTCCACGGTTCCGGGCACTGGGTTCAGCAGCGGTTTCTCGGGAACGAGCATGGCCGGACCCCATGTTGCCGGTGTTGCGGCCTTGCTGATGAGCGCGTTTCCTGCTTTGAAAAACGATCCGCCCGCGGTGCGCGACGTGATGCTGCAAAGCGCGTTGCCGCTGCCGCAGGCCGGCTCCTGCGGTGGTTTTTCCGGCGCTGATCGACCTAATCCGTTCACCGGTTGGGGCCTGGTCGACGCGCTAGCCGCCTACCAGCGTGCGCAGGCCGCGATGAATCTGTTTGGCGATGGATTTGAATGAGCAATGCGAAAATGAAAGCGGGCGAGGGCGGAACCGTGGACGATCGTTTTGTCGTTGCGATTTCCTCGCGCGCGCTGTTCGATCTGCAGGACAGTCACCGCCTGTTTGAGAGCGACGGTATCGATGCCTATCGGCGCTTTCAGATGGCACGTGAAGACGACTTGCTGGAGCCGGGCATTGCATTCCATCTGGTGAAAAAGTTGTTGCGACTCAATGGCCGCAGCGAACGCGCGCCGCGTATCGAGGTGATCCTGCTGTCGCGCAATTCTTCCGACACTGGGCTACGCATTTTCAATTCGATCGAGCACTATGGCCTCGATATCGTGCGCGCCGCGTTCACCAATGGTTCGCCGACCTGGCCGTACGTGCAGCCATTCGGTGCCGACTTGTTCCTGTCCAGCAACGCCGAAGATGTGCAGAATGCGCTGAATGCGGGTATTGCCGCGGCCACCATCCTGCCTGGCAAAGCAGCCGCATCAACGCGCGATCAGCTACGTATTGCCTTTGATGGTGACGCGGTGTTGTTTTCCGATGAGTCCGAACGCATCAGTCGCGAGCACGGTTTGGAGGCATTCAGTCGCAACGAAGCCGAGCAAGCGCAGGTGCCGCTGTCCGGCGGCCCATTCCGCGGTTTTCTCGATGCGCTGCAACGATTGCAGGCGGCATTTCCGATCGAAGACTCGCCCATCCGTACCGCTTTGGTCACGGCGCGCTCGGCGCCGGCGCACAAGCGCGTCATCCTGACCCTGCGTGAATGGGGCGTGCGCGTTGACGAGGCGTTGTTTCTCGGCGGGCGCAGCAAGGGTCCGTTTCTGCAGGCTTTCGGTGCCGATATCTTTTTTGACGATCAGCAGCACAATTGCGATTCCGCGCGTGATCATGTGGCCACCGGCCACGTGCCACACGGTGTGGCAAATAGCTGACACCCGGTTTAACCGCCAGCGGCCGCGCATCGCGGGGTTACGCCCGGTGCAGGCGAGCACTACAATTCCGGATCTTTACAGCCCGATCCGGTATCCGCCATGGCACTCAATCCTTACGACCTGTTCGACATCCGTTCCCTGCTCAGCGAAGAGGAGTGTGCGGTGCAGGATGCGGTCGCACGCTTCACCGACGAGCGCGTCATTCCCATCATCGGTGACTGTTTCGAGAAGGGCGAGTTTCCGCATCACTTGATTCCGGAGATGGCCGCAATGGGCCTGCTCGGCTCCAGTCTGCCTACCGAATATGGTTGCGCCGGCATGAATGCGGTCAGCTATGGGTTGATCTGCCAGGAGCTTGAGCGCGGTGATTCGGGCATTCGCAGTTTTGCCTCGGTGCAGAGTTCGCTGTGCATGTATCCGATTTTCGCCTATGGCACCGAAGAGCAGCGACGCCGCTGGCTGCCCGACATGGCTGCGGGCAAAGTCATCGGCTGTTTTGGGCTGACCGAGCCGCATGGCGGCTCCGACCCGGTAAACATGAAAACGCATGCCAAGCGCGACGGCGGCGACTGGTTGATCAACGGCGCCAAGATGTGGATCACCAATGGCAATCTCGCCGACATCGCCATCGTCTGGGCGATGACCGACGACGGCATCAACGGCTTCATCGTGGAAAAAGGCATGCCGGGTTTCGCCGCGCAGGAAGTGCACAAGAAAATGAGTCTGCGTGCCTCGGTCACCTCGGCCCTGTTCCTGGACAACGTACGCGTACCGGAATCCAGTCGCCTGCCCAATGTCAAAGGCCTGAAAGGACCGCTCGGCTGCCTGACCCAGGCGCGCTATGGCATCACCTGGGGACCGATCGGTGCGGCCATTGCCTGCTTGAAAGAGGCCGTGGACTATTCCAAATCGCGCATTCTGTTCGGTAAGCCCATTGCCGCAACCCAGGCAGTGCAATTGAAGCTCGCCGACATGAGCCGGCGCATCACACTGGCACAGCTGCTGTCGCTGCAGCTCGGGCGCTTGAAGGATGCGGGCAATATGCAACCGACCCAGGTTTCTCTGGCCAAGTGGAACAACGTGCGCATGGCGCTGGATATCGCCCGCGAGGCGCGCGATATCCTCGGTGCAGCCGACATCACCACCAAGTACTGTCCAATTCGGCATGCGTTGAATCTCGAATCAGTGATCACCTACGAAGGCACCGAGACCGTGCACCAACTGGTGGTTGGTCGCGAGTTGACCGGCATCAACGCGTTCTAGCGCGCGGCCTGCTTCGCGGCGGAAGGGTGCCGCGATCAGTTGGCGTTCGGCAGGTCGATCAGCAGGTGTGTTTCGGTATCAGGCGTTTTGAGGAGTAGCGAATGCGTCGGCAAATTTTGATTCTGGTCGGCGCTGCTGCCCTGTTTATCGTTGTCGGATATTTTTTGATGCGCGGGTCGCAACGAGACGACGTGCAGGACCTGCGCACTGCGCGCATCACTGAAGACACCGGCAAGCTGGCCAAGTCCACTGCGGTGGTCGCCGAGGCAACCAAGCAACTCAGTGGCGCCGTGCGCCAGAGCGATGAACGCATCGACCAACTGGAGAGCGAGACCTCCGACCTCAGAGATCGGGTCGAGACGGTGGAGGAGCACATCGTCACGCGTCAGGAAGCCATTGCAGGTTCCTTCGTCGCGTCTGATTTTGCGCGGGTAGGTTCGGCCAAGGTCGCGATCGCGGAGGCGTTCATGACCAACGGGGTGGCACCCAACTCCAACTTCGAAGCCGGCCTGCCGGTGCCGGCGGATCTGCGCGGACAAAGTCTGCGTGAAATGCATGTGCGTTACGGGGGCAAGATCGAGATGATCTATGACCATCAAAGTGGCGTGGAGGGTGGCGTCATCCGTCTGATACCGGATCTCGAACTGGCGATGCGCAGCGGCATGATCAATTGGCGCTGTGAGACGTCGGACTACCCCAACATCAGCAAATTCATGCCGGGCTGC
Source organism: Lysobacterales bacterium (assembly GCA_031389245.1). Taxonomy (GTDB): domain Bacteria; phylum Pseudomonadota; class Gammaproteobacteria; order Xanthomonadales; family Ahniellaceae; genus 0-14-3-00-62-12. The sequence continues at coordinate 4,803 of JANMSL010000218.1, forward strand.
CACTACGTCGGCAAACTCTGAAGCCGCACTATGTACACCGTCTATGGCATGAAGGCATCTGGCAACTGCTACAAGATCGAGTTGCTGCTCGAGCAGCTGGATTTGCCCTACCACTGGATCGAGGTGAACAGCGCTGCCGGCGAAACGCGTACTGCCGGGTTTCTGGCAATGAATGCCAACGGCAAGGTGCCGTTGTTGCAATTGCCGACCGGCGAGTTGCTTGCCGAATCCAACGCCATGCTGTGTTATCTCGCCGAAGGCAGCGACTTGCTGCCGACCGATCGCCTTGAGCGCGCGCGCGCTTTGCAGTGGATGTTTTTTGAGCAGTACAGCCACGAACCCTACATCGCAGTCGCGCGCTTCATCACCGGCTGGTTGCCTGCCGATCATCCGCGCCAGCTGGAACTGCCGCGCCTGCGCGAGCGTGGCAATGCCGCGCTGGAGGTGATGGAGAAACATCTCGCTTCGCGCGCGTTCGTGGTCGACTCCGGTTACAGCGTCGCCGACATCGCGCTGTTCGCTTACACCCACACGGCATCAGCTGGCGGGTTCGACCTGCAGCGTTTCCCGAACATCGTCGCCTGGTTGCAGCGCGTGCGCGCTACGCCGCGGTTTATCGCACAGACCGTCGTCACTTCATCCCACTGAATTTTTCCGAGAAGCCCATGTCTCCCGTCACACCTGACGTCACCAAGCCCGAAGCTGCCAAGTCCGAAGCCGCCAAACCGGTTATTTCCGCGCGCGCCAAAAACGTCAATCGGGCGCAGGTCTGTGACGAAAACTTCATCGAGTTCGTGCGCGGCTACAGCGGCGGCGTTTCCGCCAAACCCGACGCCGATGCTCCGGTATTGCCTGGCAGTGTGTGCACCGCTGACGATTTTCTGGCGCTGTTCGAGTCGCAGCTAATCAGTCGTCACCTGGATCTGATGGCGCGCGTGCTGCGCGTTCAGAACAAGGTGTACTACACCATCGGCAGTTCCGGGCATGAGGGCAATGCCATGGTGGCGCGGTTGACGCGACATACCGATCCGGCATTTCTGCACTATCGCAGCGGCGGGTTCATGGCCGAGCGATTCCGCAAGCTGCCGAAGATGGATCCGATCATGGATTCTGCGTTGTCTTTTGCCGCGAGCCAGGATGATCCAATCTCGGGTGGCCGTCACAAAGTCTGGGGTTCCAAACCGTTGTGGGTGCTACCGCAAACCTCGACCATCGCGTCGCATCTGCCCAAGGCCCTGGGTACCGCGCTGGCCATCGAGCATGGACGCCGCATCGGCCACACGTTGCCCATTCCCGCAGACAGCATCGCAATTTGTTCCTTCGGCGATGCCTCGGCCAATCACGCCACCGCGCAGACTGCCTTCAATGCGGCGCAGTGGAGCGATTATCAAAAGCTGCCGACGCCGGTGCTGTTTGTCTGCGAGGACAACGGAATCGGCATTTCGGTCAAGACACCGAGCGGCTGGATCGCCAATTCATTCCAGAATCGGCCTAACCTGG
>JANMSL010000234.1:0-9385 GCA_031389245.1 Lysobacterales bacterium
CACTTTGCGTCTGCCCGAGAGCGGCCGCAGCCTGTTCCTGCGCGCGCGTCCAACGCCCGACCTGCGCATGTTTGGCGAGAGTCTGGTCTGTGAACAGGGCTTCAAACCGCATGTAGATGACTTGGCATCGTATGGGTGCCCGATCAATGTGGCTCGCCCAGACGAGCGGTTTTCGCTGGTGCTGCTGCTGCCATCGAGGCAGCGCGACGAAACCCGTTCTGTATTGATTGAAGCGGCCCTGCGTGTGCATGACCACGGCACGATCGTCATGGCGGCGGCCAACAACGAAGGCGCGCGGTCGCTGCAAGCAGATGCGGCGGACCTGCTCGGTCGTGTGCAGGTAGTCTCAGCGAACAAGTGCCGGGCGATTTGGAGTCTTGCCGCAAATCGTCAAATCGACGCGTCGTTGGTGCGAGGCTGGAGCGCGGCCATGGCGCCGCGAGAGGTTCTGGATATCGCGTTCGCTGCAGCGCCCAGTCCGGGGATACAATTGCTCAGTATGCCGGGCGTGTTCTGCTGGGATCGCATTGACCTCGGCTCGGCCCTGTTAGCCAAGCATCTTCCCGCCGACCTGGCCGGGACTGGCGCCGATTTGGGGGCGGGTGGAGGGTACTTGTCGGTCTGTATGCTGCGGCGTTGCCCGCAAATACAGGCGCTGCATCTGTACGAGGCAGACCGGCCTGCGTTGCAGTTGGCCCAGGAAAATTTGCGCAGGGTGGTACAGACAGATCCAAAGCGCGTCGTCGCACTCGACTACTTCTGGCACGACGTGAGGTTGGGTTTGCCGCAACGCTACGATTTCATAGTGAGTAATCCACCGTTTCACATCGGGCGCGCAGATCAGCCGGACATCGGCCGTGCTTTCATCCGTGCTGCTGCTGGCGCCTTGCGTCCTGGCGGGCGTCTGTGGATGGTCGCCAACCGGCATCTTCCTTACGAGGCAGAGCTCAAGCAGGTCTTTTCCGAGGTGTACAAGCGGGTCGAAGCCGAGGGATTCAAAGTGTTTGAAGCCATCCGAGGTGCCTCGTGAAACTGGTCCGATATCTGGCCAATCTGGGCTATGGAAGTCGGCGGGAAATGGAGTGCCTGTTGTCCGATGAACGCGTTTGCACGCGCGCAGGCAAGGTCCTTTCTGCGAACGATGCATACGTCCACGATGACGTTCTGATCGACGACGACCCGCTGGATCCGGCGCCTGGATTGGTGCTGATGCTGAATAAACCGGTCGGATATGTGTGCTCGACCAAGGATGCGGGGAAGCTTGTCTACGACCTGCTACCGCGTCGCTATCGCCATCGCGATCCGATTATTTCGCCGATCGGTCGCCTGGATCGGGACACATCGGGGCTGCTGTTGTTTACCGATGATGGACAGCTGCTGCACCGGATCACCTCTCCAAAACGGCACCTCGCCAAGGTTTACCAAGTCGAATTGGCGTCGGATTTGCGGGGCGACGAGGCGGAGATATTTGCCAGCGGAACACTGCTGCTGGAATCCGAGATCAAGCCACTGGCGCCGGCTCATCTTCAGCCGATGTCTGCGCGGATGGCGCGCGTCACCCTAACCGAGGGTCGCTACCATCAGGTGCGGCGGATGTTTGCTGCCGTGGGCAATCACGTGAGTACGCTGCACCGCGTTCACGTGGGCGCACTTTGTCTGGACGGGCTGGCGGCGGGCCAATGGCGCGTCCTGAATAACGATGAGATCGCTGTGCTGAGCCGGTAAGCGAACTTTTAACGCTTTCTCGGCTACCATTCTCGCCCCTTTTTCGCAAGAGTCGATGTTGGTCCAAAGCTGCGGACGTGGTCTGCCGCACGGACTGGACCAAGTCGGACCACTACTTTGTCCAATATCGAGGCATCTCCAGGTTTGAACTGGGCGGTGCCAATCTCGAAATGAAAGGTGTTTCGATGGATCAAACGTCAGCGGCCTGCCTAAAACCAGCAGCGGGTTTAGCCGAACGGGAGGCAGGACGTCCCGTTGGATCGCGTGGTCGAGTTTACCTGTGACTGAAATTGCTCGGGGCTGACCGCTTGTCGCTTTGTGTTCTGTCAGGAGAGTGGTATGGAGATTACCCGGATTCTAGGCGTTGCCGGGTTGTGGTTCGCACTTTCGATCGCAGCCGAGGCAGCGTCGTTTTCGCACGCCTCGGAAAGCATTGTTCTGCCCGACGCGGCGGCTCCAGCCGGTGGTACATGCGGCACCGAATTCCTGAGCCAGAGCAATTCCCAGGTGATCACCGCAGACAATTCTGTCAGCTGCAATATCGGCGGCACCGTGCATGTGGAGAACTCGTATTACCGCGCCTACGATATCGCATCATTCCCCGCCGGCTTTGACCTGTGCGCAGTCGAGATTGGAATCCAGAGCGCGGTTGGTGCGGCGGGTGCGCAACCGATATCGCTACGCCTCTATGCCAATACGGGCGGCGCATTTCCGACCGGAACCGCGACACTTTTGTCATCGCGGTCGATCACCGTATTGGATCAGGCGGCGTCCATTTTAACCGTCCCGGTCAGTGCTACCGTGCCCTCTGGCGCCGAGTTGATCGTCGAAGTATTGACTCCGGACGGGCAGGCAGCGGGCCATTCCTTTTTGATGGGTTCGAACGCCCTGGGTGAAACTGGAGCGTCTTTGCTGCGTGCCCCCGGCTGTGGCGTTGCGGCGCCGACCTCTACTGTGGCCAGTGGGTTTCCGAACATGCAAATCGTGCTCAATGCCCGTGGTGACGCGGCCGCGGGCGCACCCATGGTCGCTGCCAACCCGACCCCGATGGACTTTGGCGTAGTACCCATCGGTGCATCGGCCACGCGCGTCGTCAACCTGACCAATCCGGGCACCGCGCCACTAGGCATAACCTCCATTGCGTTGCCGCCGCTGCCATTCGAGCTGGTCGCAGATACCTGCACTGGTGGGACGTTGGCGCCCGCGATGAGCTGCACCTTGACTTATTCGTTCTCGCCGCTGGCAACGAACTCGGTTTCGACATCGCTGCTGATTGCCAGCAACGCGAACGCGACAACGATTGACTTGCGAGGGACCGGAACGCTTCCAATCCCGCTTCCCGGACCGAGCGGGTGGCTTTTGGCGGTGCTGTTGCTGGCCTGCTTGGCCGCAGCTGCGGTCGTGTTCAATTCTGGAAGATCAACCCACTCGTTCGTTTGAGGGCTGGGCCATGGCAGCCTCGGCTCTTGCTCGCAACCTGGAACGCCGGCCAGTGTTCGCCTTGAAGCCAATCCGGTCAGCCGAGTTTGATTGTCTTTCCAACCACTTGCCACATGCCGCTAACGCGTCGTCGCGCCGTCGCACAATTGCTTCAACAAAAGTTCGGCCATGGCTAGGCGTTGTGCGGGATCCGGCATTTCCTGACGCACCTTAAGCTTGTCCTGACCATCGAGTGCATAAGTCTTCGGCGACAACTGGATCATCCTGATGACGGTCATCGGATTGATGTCCGGCTTGGCTCGGAACAACACCCGAGCACCCTTGCTGTCGATATCCAGCTTACGGATGCCAATGGCCTGACAGCGCAGCTTGAGCATCGCGATGGCGAACAGATATTTCACCTGCTGCGGTAACAGGCCAAATCGATCGATCATTTCGACTTGCAGTTCGCGTAACTGGTCGTCGTCGCGTGCGGAAGCGATGCGCTTGTAGAGCGTGAGTCGCGCATGCACGTCGGGCAGATAGTCATCGGGAATCAGAGCCGCGATACGCAGCTCCACCTCGCTATGACGCGTGTCGCGCGACTCCAGGTCAGGAATTTCCCCGGCCTTGAGCGAGGCAACCGCTCGCTCCAGCATCTCGGTGTACATGGCGAAGCCGACTTCCTGAATCTGTCCGCTCTGCTCCTCGCCCAGAAATTCTCCCGCGCCGCGTATCTCGAGATCATGCGTGGCCAGCGTGAAGCCGGCGCCAAGCTCATCCAACGAGGTGATCGCCTCGAGACGTTTCTCGGCATCGGCGGTCATAGCTTTGCGCTCAGGCGTGATCAGGTACGCGTAGGCGCGATGGTGCGAGCGTCCGACGCGACCGCGCAGCTGATGCAGCTGAGCGAGCCCGAACTTGTCGGCACGGTGGATGATGATGGTGTTGGCGCTGGGCACATCGATACCGGACTCAATGATCGTTGTACACAGCAGTACATTGAATCTTTGCCGGTAGAAATCGAACATCGCCGCTTCGAGTTCCTTCTCTGGCATCTGGCCGTGCGCAATACGGATGCGTGCCTCGGGTACCAGTTCCTGCAGGGTCTTCCCCATCTTGTCGATGGTTTCGACCTCGTTGTGCAGAAAATAGATTTGGCCGCCGCGCGAAAGTTCTCGCTGAAATGCTTCTTTAAGCAGTGCGTTGTCCCAGGTCGAAACGAAGGTTTGCACCGCCAGTCGGTGCGCCGGCGGGGTGCCAATGATGCTCAGATCGCGCAGACCGGACATAGCCATGTTCAACGTGCGCGGAATCGGCGTCGCGGTCAAGGTCAGCAGATCGACTTCGGCCCTGAGTTTCTTGAATTGCTCTTTCTGGCGCACGCCAAATCGCTGCTCTTCGTCGATGATGACCAAGCCGAGGTCCTTGAAGTGGACGTCACTCTGCAGCAGTTTGTGGGTACCGATTGCGATATCAATTTCGCCGCGTTGGATCTTGCCGAGTGCTTCGTCGATTTCCTTCTTGGTCTTGAAGCGCGACAACACCTCGACGCGGATGGGCCAATCCGCGAAGCGGTCGCTGAAATTCTGGTAGTGCTGCTGGGCCAGCAACGTCGTAGGTACCAGCACGGCGACCTGCTTTCCGGCATGCGTGGCGACAAACGCGCCGCGCACGGCGACTACGGTCTTGCCGAAGCCGACGTCACCGCAGACCACGCGATCCATTGCCCGTGGTCGTTCCAGGTCAGCGATCACCGCCTCAATGGCGGTAGCCTGGTCCGGCGTTTCTTCGAACGCAAACGCCGCGGCGAACAGCTCGTAGGCGGGGCGGTCCAACAGCAACGACTGGCCGGGGCGGGCTTCACGTCGCGCGTATATTTCCAGCAATTCTGCGGCGGCATCGCGAACTTTTTCAGCGGCCCGCTTTCTCGCCCGTGACCAAGCTTCACCGTTGAGCGCATGCAGTGGCGCAGTCTCAGGTGCAGCACCGGTATAGCGGCCAACCAGATGCAGATTGGCTACTGGAACATAGAGCTTGTCACCCTTGGCGTACTCGATGGCGAGGAATTCGCCTTCTTCGCCCCCAATCTCAAGTTTGATCAGGCCCAGATAGCGGCCGACGCCATGATCTTCGTGCACGATCGGCGCACCCAGAGTCAGTTCGCCCAGATCGCGGATGATCATGTCCGGATCGCGGCCGCTGCGCTTGCGTCGCCGCGTCTGCTGCACGCGCTCCCCGTAGAGCTGACGCTCGGTGAGCACCGCAACCGCTGGGGCGGTCGTGGCCAGGCCATCGTCCTGTTCAGCGATGGTGATGGCAAATCGATCAGCGCCCTGCGCAAACGCTGTCCACGATTCCACCGTCACTGGATGCAGGCCGAAACCATCGAGCAACTCTTTCAGTGCTTCGCGTCGACCCGGCGAATCCGCGACGATCAGCACGCGTCCCGGATAGTGGTCGAGGAACTGGCGTAGCTCGCGTACTGGATCGGCGTCCTTGCGCTGGATCGGCAACGAGGGCGGCGGCTGCGTACCCAGCGCCAGCGCGTTTGTCGACGAATCGGCGGCGACCAGTTCGATTCGCGGAAGTTGATTGAGCTGCTCGCGCAGCCGTTCCGGCGGCAGATAGAGTTCAGACGGTTCAAGTACCGGGCGTTCGATGTCGTGTGCGCGACTGTCGTGGCGCTCGCCTACCTGCTTCCAGAACGCTTCACTGGCTTCAAGTACGCCTTCCTCCAGCGCCAGCAGCGCGTTCGTGTCGATGTAATCGAACAACGTGTCGAGCTGGTCGAAAAACAAGGGCAGATAGTATTCAATGCCCGCTGGCGCTACACCCTCACGCAGGTCCTGGTAGATCGGACTCCGACGTGGATCGATGTCGAAGCGCTCACGTAGCTTGTTGCGAAATTCCTTGGTCGCCGCTTCGGTCAACGGAAACTCGCGCCCAGGCAGCAAATCAATGTGTGTGAAGCGATCAAGCGATCGCTGGGTCTCGGGATCGAAAGCGCGAATCGAATCTATTTCCTCATCGAGCAGTTCAATGCGGAAGGGAGTGGCCGAACCCATCGGAAAGATGTCGAGCAGGGCGCCGCGCGTGGCGTAATCACCGGGCTCGTGTACCTGCGGCACATGTCGATAACCCGCGCCGTCCAGGCGACGACGTTCGGCTTCCAATGGCAGCGTCTGTCCAACGCTCAACAGCAAACTGGAGCCGCTGACGAAACGGCGCGGCGCGACGCGCTGCATCAAGGTTGCCACCGGAACCACGAGCACGCCTCGACCTAGACTTGGCAGGCGGTAGAGTGTGCTGATGCGCTGCGAGATGATGTCCGGATGCGGCGAGAAGACGTCGTACGGAAGCGTTTCCCAGTCCGCAAAATGTACCAGCGGCAGGTCCGCATCAAGGAACACGCGCAGTTCCGATTCCAGTTGATGCGCCGCATGCGTGTCCTTGGCCACCACCACCAGAATTCCGGCGTGCGCGCGTGCTGCTTCGGCAAACGCCAGTGCCTTGGCTGAACCCGGTGGCGTGCGCCATTGGATGCGCTTGTGCATGCCTTGCGGCAGCGGCGGCGAGAGCAGGAAGGGCGTCATGCGGAAGCGTCAGTAGCGGGCCGCTCAGGATAGCTCAGTGCGTGTCCCCAGAAGTGACTTGGGAATGCGTTCGCGATGCGCGCGGCACCATCATTCGCCGCAGACTGCTCGGCTCGAAGCGCTGGGTGACTTGCGATTGTCGTCAACTGATAGGCTCTGCGCCTGTCTTTGCGTCGACTTCATAGGAGCGCCAGCGGATGTATCGCAGGAGTTTACCGATCGCTGCCGGGTTGGCTGCAGCGAAGGTTCTGCTCGCTGCCTTGTTGTGGCCAATTCTGGGCCGCAGCGTTATCGCGGCGACCAGTGTTTCGCCACCTCAGGGCCGTGCAGCCGCGGCGCGTTTGCGTGTGCTTCCGGTACTTGAGCGACGTCTTGCCGGTTTGGGGTTGAAGCTGGGCGACCCGGTCTTTGTGCGCATCTTCAAACAGGAACGAATACTTGAAGTGTGGATGCAGCCAGGCGCGGGCAAGGCTTACCAACGTGTGCATGACTATCCGATCTGTACGTTTTCAGGTGCGCTGGGTCCCAAGATGCGAATGGGCGATGGTCAGGCGCCAGAGGGCTTTTATTCGGTGCGCCTCGCCCAGCTGAATCCAGCAAGCAGCTATCACCTCTCGTTCAATCTCGGCTATCCCAATGCTTACGAGCGTGCTAAGGGCTGGACTGGCGATTACTTGATGGTGCACGGCAACTGTGTTTCGATCGGGTGTTACGCGATGGGAGATGCGGCGATCGAGGAAATTTATACGCTGATGGATGCAGCGCTGCGCTCGGGCCAGCGGGCGGTGCATGTTCACGCCTTTCCATTTCATCTGGACGCTGCGCACGAAGCGCTGCGTCTGAACTCGCCACATGCCGAATTTTGGGCGCAACTTGCCGAGGGTTATCGAGCGTTCGGTACCGCGCGGCTGCCGCCACATATCCGTGTGCTACGCGGGCATTACCGGGTCGAATAGCGTACGGACTCGATAGGAGAAAGTGATCGAATGCCCGCGCTGTCGTGCGGCGAGGCGTGGTCGGCGGCCGACGGACGGCGCACACTGGCGTTGAGCGCTTGTAGTAGGCTTGACTGGAGCATGCGTCGTGCGATCGGCGCTGGGAGCGGTCATGGATCAGGAAACGCTGTCGTCCTGGGTCGCAACATGGCCCGGTGTCACTCATGAAGTGAAGTGGCACGATGATCTGGTGTTCATGGTGGTCGGTAAAATGTTTCTGGTGCATTGCTTTCAGGGCAAGAACCAGGGCCAGCTCAGTTTCAAAGTCGAGGATGAGCGACTGCTTGAATTGACCGACCGGCCGCACATCATTCCGGCGCCCTACATGGCGCGCGCGCATTGGATTTCGCTGTTGCCCTCGTGCACTATGGAAGAAGCCGAGAAACGCGCCCTGATCCGACGTGCTTACGAGTTGGTACGCGGCAAACTGACGCGCAAGTTGCAACTGGAATTGGCCGATTGAGCATGGCGTAGTCGGCGTGCAAAACGCTCACAGCCTTAAAGGTTCACAGGTCTTTCCATACCCGGATGATGCCGTGTTCGCCCTGCAACGTGCGGTGCGAGAACTCCAGTCGGTCGCAGAGCCTGAGCATGGCGGTGTTCTCCGCCAATACATCACCGTGGATTGCCTTGAGCTTGCGTCGACGTGCGTATTGGATCAGTTTGCGCAGCATGTAGCTGCCCAGACCCATGCACGACAGCGGACGCCCAACCAGCAAGGCGAACTCGGCCTGTTGGGTGTCGGCATCCACACTCAATCGTGCCACCGCGCCGATCAGCGCCTCACCGGCGGGCAGCGGCTCGGTTGCGACCAGGGCAAATTCGCGATTGGGGATGAGGTGGGTGAGTTGACGCGCGTACTCGGGTGTCAGCTCGGTGATCGGATGCATGAAGCGCAGTCGGATTTCTTCTGCAGACAACGCAGTGAATCCGGCGCGCAAGGGTTCGCTGTCAAGCGGCGAGATGGGACGCAATACCAACTCGCGCCCGTTGCTGAGTTCCAGTGCTTCGGTCCACGGGCCAAGTCGCCGACGAACAATCGCTTTGTTGCTTGCCATTGCCGAAGTATGCCGGCATTCGATTGAGGAATTGTTCTAGCGCAAACAAATCCGACGCATGAATCGTCGGGCGTGGCTCAGAGAATCACACCGATGCCAACGGACCATCGAGGCTGGTCAAACTGGAATCCCGGTGGCCAGCGCCGGATTTGTGCATCGGTGATGACCGGATAGACGTAGCGGGACTTTTCGATAACGCCATCACGCGTACCGACAAGGCGTCCGCGCACGCTGAGGAACAGACCTTCGGGGAAATCCACCGATTCGACATAGCCGGGCAAGCGGATACGAAACCGGCCCTGCGACGGCGCCCGCGGCAGTGGCCGCTGTGCGCTGTCCAGCGGATAGGCGAGTACCTCGATTTCGGATTCGGTCTCGAAGTGATGCACCTGGACAATGACACCGCCCCAGATCACATCGCCGGAAACGGCATTGCCGCCATCGCGCGGCTGACCAGCGACTTCCCAAGGCGCGATGCTGGTCAGTGCGCCTTTCGGGTCAAACGCGGGCGTAACGCAGGCGCTGAGGCTCGCGGCGGCGATACAGATCAGCGCCGCACGAGCCCAGCTCGCTTGCAGGTGAATTTTCATGA
>JANMSL010000282.1:0-1780 GCA_031389245.1 Lysobacterales bacterium
CCTTCGGTGCGCAGCAACGCTGCGTATTGCTTGGTCAGTGCCGCTTGAGGCTCGGCCAGGATGCGCTTGAAGTCCTCGACGTTCAACGCCTGCAATTCGACGCGAATCGGAAAGCGACCCTGCAATTCAGGAATCAGGTCGCTGGGCTTGGCGACATGGAAAGCGCCAGAGGCAATGAAAAGCACGTGATCGGTTTTCACCGGGCCGTGCCGGGTGCTCACCGTCGATCCTTCCACCAGCGGCAAAAGATCGCGCTGCACGCCTTCGCGCGAGACGCCCGCGCCGCCCCAGTCCGAGCGCTGGCAGACCTTGTCAATCTCGTCGATGAACACAATGCCCCGTTGCTCGGCGGCCTCCAGTGCCTCGGCACGCACCTCGTCCTCGTTCAACAGTTTGCCCGCCTCGTCTTCCAGCAACTGCGGCAAAGCCTGTTTCACGGTCAACTTGCGCTTCTGCGATTTCTGCCCGCCCAGCGAGGAAAACATCTGCTTGAGCTGCTGGCTCATTTCTTCCATGCCTGGAGGCGCCATGATCTCGACGCCGGTGTTGAGTGAGAAGTCCAGTTCAATCTCGCGCTCGTCGAGCTTGCCCTCGCGCAACATCACACGAAACTTCTCTCGCGTGCGCGAATCCTCGTCGCTCAGCTTGGGCTCTTCGCCCCACACGCGCACGCCCTGTGCGCGCGGCAAGAGCGCATCCAGCACGCGTTCCTCGGCATTGGCATCGGCCTGGGTGCGCACGCGCAGCTTGGCCTGTTCGCGCACGCGCTTGACCGCATGGTCCATCAGATCGCGAACGATGGTTTCGACGTCCTTGCCGACATAGCCCACTTCCGTGAACTTGGTGGCCTCGACTTTCACGAACGGCGCGTTCGCCAACTGTGCCAGGCGCCGCGCGATTTCGGTCTTGCCAACGCCGGTCGGCCCAATCATCAGAATGTTTTTGGGCGTGACTTCATTGCGCATCTCAGGATCGAGCTGCATGCGCCGCCAGCGGTTACGCAAGGCGATGGCCACGGCGCGCTTGGCCTGGTCCTGGCCGATAATGTGTTTGTCCAGTTCCTGGACAATCTGGCGTGGCGTGAGTTCGGACATGATCGGGTCGGTGGCCTGCAGAAGTCTGGAGATGCGTGCGGCGCCGGGTTTTTCAAGGCGGAAGGGCAATTTGCGGGCAACCTCGGGCCGCAATCGAACGCAAACGACCCCAACCCGATGCAACGTGCGCCCGTTGTGACACGGAAAACGCCGCTGCATTTGGCCATGAGTCTGAGTTTTTTGCTCCGGTCGGGGGCAAAAGCCATCGGCTTTTCGCCGCGGTGTTCAAGCTGGGGGTTTAGATTCCCTATCCCAAGAACTGCTGGTATAGACAAGAGCCCGCCAGCATTGCAGTTCGGGCACGCCCGACGGCCATTCTGTGCGGATACCAGCCCGAGCGGGTGCGCGACCAGTGAGAGACCCATGTCTGACAAGCAAATGACCGGTGCCCAAATTGTGGTGCGCGCGTTGCGCGACCAAGGCGTACGCCACATCTTTGGTTATCCCGGTGGTGCGGTACTGCCGATCTACGACGCGTTGTTCCAGCAGGATGATATCGAGCACGTGCTGGTACGCCACGAACAGGGCGCCGCGCATGCGGCCGAAGGCTACGCGCGCTCTACCGGCAAGGCCGGCGTGCTTCTGGTCACCTCGGGCCCGGGTGCCACCAATGCCGTGACCGGACTCACTGACGCGATGATGGACTCCATTCCGCTGGTCTGCATTACCGGGCAGGTGCCGACGCA
>JANMSL010000331.1:0-4045 GCA_031389245.1 Lysobacterales bacterium
GGTCTCATTGCCCGATGAATCAAGCTGCACGTCAGTATCCAGCCCGCCTCCGTGAACGCCTACTGCCTGAACCGTGAAGTCGGCCGGCAAGTTTTCGATGCTGCAATGCGTGTTTATTGCGACCGGTTTATCTGCACGCACTATTACCTCGCGACTCAAGTCTTCAGAGTACGAATTTAGAATCGCGATTCGCTCGAGCGCGAGCCGTTGAACGCACAAAATATCCTGCGACGGATCCGTGTGCTGGCTGCGCCAATCTCGGACGCTACCTGCTCTAATTGGACGCTCGAATGCGCACGTGCTGTCTCTGAATTTGAGCCATGCCCGCTGAACGTCTCGCAATGCCTCCTTTCCTTCGCCGGGCAATTGCCCCATCAGGCGCAGGTATGTCGCATTGAGCGTCCGATCTACATTTCGCGCGTCGTCATCCAGATTGGAAGCACACACCGAATGCGCAGCCACAAGGACAAGGCCAATTAAAACTGCAACGCGCATGCTGTGCTCCTGGCTGGATCCAATGTTGTTGTCAGACCCCGGGCGCGCACAGCAGCGCCACGAACCTGAAGTGAGTTGGCTGAGTGCGAATCGCTGATTTGAGTCGAACTAAATCCAGTGTCTTCAGCATAGGGAGATCGCCAGCCTTAATGTGCGCGTTTGATGGTGGTTTGCTGGCGAAACAGCGACCGCCACATGAGTGCCGTTCGACGCCGACTGGATCTGCATCGAATCGAAGATGAGCCAAGCATGGACACCCGCGCCGGGATCCCACGCCGCAATACCCGGAACTCGCTTTGCAATAGCCCAAAGTCGCGAACATGAAGAGCGCTTCTGGTCGACGTCTTCAAAAACGGTTTCGAGAATGAACCCTCGCGCAACTCGCGGAACTTAGGAGCTTTGAGTCGATCACTTCAGCGCCGGCGATCCGACCAAAAGCACAGTCCTTTCGTAGGCGCCAATGTCCGGACGGGCGCCACTGGAACGAGCAGCGCCGGCGTGGTCACGCGTGGGTCGATTGAAGAAATCGAAAACTGCGTTGTCAATTAATTGCGAGCCCGGTGCAGGCGAAAGATTGGCATCCAAACCCGCGTTGCCGGAGCGATTTCCGGAGGAGTCGGCGGTGAGCGTACCGTTGCCCCAGCTGTTCCAAAGCGATTGCCGGATCTGCACTGGCTCGCCGCCAAAGTCCAGATCGAAGGAACGATTCAACGTGCTCACGGTGTTGAGGATGCGCACCCTGCTGTCGGCAACGTAGTTGCTGATAAAGATGCCGGTGCCATTGCCGACGTGGCTGTTGAACTGCGACAACATCTCCATGCCTGCGAGCGAACCCATGCGCCAGATTCTCAGGCCTTCACGGGCGTTGTCGACAAACAGCGAGTTCTCCACTTTCAATTGATGGGACGCAACATGCAGGTACAGGCCACGATCGGCATTGCGAAACGCGCAGCGGCTGACGCTAATGCCGCCAATGATCGCGGTACTTGTTGCGTAATCCCATACCAGCACCTCGCGCCAGTTGGCGAAATTCAGCCGCTCAAGTGTGAGGTCGGCATCCATGGGTCTGAGCACGAAGGCATTTGCCGCAAGGCCCGAAATTGTCGATGCGCTGGTGGCATCGCGCAACGCGCAGCCCGGGAACCAGCCGCCACTGATTGTCAACGCGCCGCGGATCTGCGCCTCTTCGGCAGTCCACATATTGATACTGCCACGGACGATCCGAATGCTATCGGCCTCGGCGCTGGCGCCGGCGCTGTCGAGCGCGATGCCCAGCGCAGCGGCATTGTCGACGCAATGAGTTGCAGCGAAGATTGGAAACGGCAGGCACAACAGCATCAGCGTTAGCAGGCGCGACATGAGCATTCCTTTTTGGGCGGGGGTCGACTGCACGTACGGCAAAAGCGACCGAAGTGGGACACCGGCAAATCGCGCGCGGGCACGCGTCCGGACTGACAGCGTCCGACCACAGGTCGGACCCACCAGGCAACGCCATCGGCGGCCTGGCTGCGCACAGTTGGCAGGGAGCTGGCATGCTGTGAATATCAGTCTGTGGAGTGCACCGTGAGCGCAAACGGCAAACGCTACGACATCGCCGTCATCGGCGCCGGAGTATTCGGCGTATGGGCAGCCTGGCACCTGCAACGTGCGGGAAAGCGCGTGCTGCTTGTCGATAAATACGGGCCAGGCAACGCGCGCTCGAGTTCTGGTGGCGAGACGCGGGTGATCCGCATGGCGTATGCAGCCGACGAAGTTTACTCTCGCTTTGCGCAGCGCTCACTGGCGATGTGGCAGCAGATGTTCCAAGCCATTGCTCGTCCAGAATTGTTCCGCGCGACCGGCGTGTTGTGGCTGTTGGCTGCCGACAGCAGCGTTGGCCAACAGTCTGTTGCAACGCTGACCCGACTGGGCATTGCGCATCAGGTCATCAACGCCGACCGGCTCGCCACACGCTATCCGCAGATCAGGGCGCCGGCCGGTGGCTGGGCGATCTTCGAGCCCGACAGCGGCGGACTGCTGGCACGGCGCGCCGTGCAAGCGGTCGCCGAGGAGGCTATGCGCGCGGGTGTCGATCTTTTGATTGCGGACGTATTGCCACCGAGCGGAAGTGGGCTGCTCGCGCAGTTGCGGACCCGATCGGGCGAATCGATTGATGCGCAGAACTACTTGTTCGCCTGCGGACCGTGGTTGGGTTCCGTATTGCCCGCTGCGCTGGCCGGTCGTATTTTTCCGACGCGACAAGAAGTGTTTTACTTTGGCACGCCTCCCGGTGATCGGAATTTTTCTGTCGGGGCGCTGCCGATCTGGCTCGATTTTGATCGCGACTATTACGGCTTTCCCGATCTCGACGGACGTGGCTTCAAGGTCGCGCACGATAGCCACGGCGATGCCATTGACCCGGACACCGCCGAGCGCACACCCACTGCGGCCCGTGTCACCGATGCGCGCGCGTTTCTCGCCCGTCGCTTTCCGGCCCTGGCCAATGCGCCGCTGGTCGCGGCCGAGGTATGCCAATACGAAAACACCTCGAATGGCGACTTGGTCATTGACCGTCATCCCGAATTTGGCAACGTCTGGATCGTCGGCGGTGGCTCCGGGCACGGTTTCAAGCATGGACCTGCGGTTGGCGAATACACCGCGCAACGTGTGCTCGGTGGCGAGCGGCTTGAACCTCGCTTCAGTCTCGCGACCAAGCTCACCGTGCAACGGCGCGAAGTGCATTAGCACGACGCGTGCATTGGCGTGGCCTGCGGCAACGTCATTCGCTGCAGAGCCCATTTTTCTGCCGGCGCCGGATTGAATTCGATGCCGGCTAAAGGCTGCTGTCGCGCAGCGTCTACGGGTAGCGCAGACGCGAGTACAAATGCAAAGTGATTGCCTGCGTCCGTGTTCAACTGCCTTACGCGCGATAGCCAGAGCGCTTTAAGCCCCGGGGTGATGCTACGTGTCGCTTTGCAGCCAACGCGTCTGTTGCCCTCGGCTACACAATGCCGCTACCGCCGTCAGTGGTCGATGCACTCGATGCGCTCGCCCGCGACATCGGCAACATGCCGGTGCCGCAGATCGCATTGAACTGGCTGCCCTTCTGCGTTATGGCGTGCCGAGCAGACGCAGGAAACCGAAGTCGTAATCGCTGAGCGTGTTGGTGGTGCGCAGACGCGTGCCGATGAGCAGACGATCCTGCGTGCCAACGTTCGCGGTCGCTCCGTACTCGTCGAGGCCGTAAGGCATGACGCCGTTGATGTTGAGGTAGGCGCCCGTGGCGCTTAACCGCGACACGGCCAGCTCACCGGTGATCGATACGCCCGGCCACACCGAAACGCGGCTACCGACGATCCAGATCTGTTGCGCGCTGTTGATCGCAAGCGCCGCGCCACTGGTGTATTGGTAATTGCCGCTGCCACTGCCGAAGGTGTCGGCCAGACCCGCAGCCTGGATGCCGCCAACAGCGAAGCCACTGTCGCGCGCTCCGACAGTGGTGAGCCGCACGACGCGCACCTGGGCATTGTTGCTATTCATCAGCAGCACCGGCCTGCCGCTGCTGTCGGCG
>JANMSL010000361.1:0-3875 GCA_031389245.1 Lysobacterales bacterium
TGATGATCCCGATCGGGTTCGACGCCTCGATCAAGAATATCTTCTGCCCACTGATGGTCGGCGCAATGCTGGTGCTGTCGCGGCCGGACCTGTTCGATCCTGACACTTTGCTGCGTCAGATCGCGCAGGAGCGTATCTCCGTGATCAACTGCGCGCCGAGCGCAATCCATGCTTTGCTCAAGCAAGATGCCGAGCACGGCTACCGGCACCTGCAAAGCCTTGAATTGCTGGCGCTGGGTGGCGAAGCATTGGATCTGACTTTGCTGACACCCTGGCTGCAAAGCGAAGCCTGCCTGGCCACAGTTGCGAATATTTACGGCCCGACCGAGTGCACCGATATTTCGGTGGCATTCAAGGCGACGAGGCAAGAGTGGCTGCAACGCAGTCACGTCGTTATCGGTTGTCCGATCCAGAATACACAGGCGTTCATAGTCGATTCCGACATGGCGCTGTGTCTGCCCGGAGTGTCCGGCGAACTGGTGATTGCCGGACGCGGCGTCGGCGGCGGCTACCACAACTTGCCCGATGCGACAGCAAAGGGCTTTGTCAACACCGAGCTGTCCAGTGAGCGGGTTTATCGCAGCGGAGACATCTGCCGCTATGACGACGACGGCAACGTGGTCTATCTCGGCCGCCGCGACGGGCAGATAAAGATTCGCGGCAAGCGCGTCGAGACCAGCGAGATCATTCAACAGTTAGCCAAGCTGCTTCCGCTTCGCAAAATCAGTGTGCAGCTTTATTCGGAGGCCGGACCAGAAGTTCTGCTCGCCTTTGTCGACGGTGGCGCCGCTGCGCTGCGCGCGGAGGATTTGAAGAGCGTGCTGGCGCAGCAGTTGCCGCGGCACATGGTGCCGGCGCAAATTCACTTTGTTGAAGCGATGCCATTGACACCCAATGGCAAGATCTGCGGCAAGTCGCTGATCGCGCTGTTCGAGACGCAGCGCAAGTTCGATGTCGCGGTTGACGAGTCGCTCAACGACACCGAACAACTCATCGCTTCGGTTTGGCAGCGACTGCTCGGCGTGCAGGGCATAGAAAAGCAGTCCGATTTCTTCTCACTGGGCGGAGATTCGATTTTCTCCATCCAGCTCGTGTCCGAACTGCGTAGCCTGGGTATCGATGTCTCAGTGGCGCACATCTTCAAATATCCCAGCCTTGAACTGCTCGCCGATTTTGTCGCGCAGAGCGCGCCGCTTGCCGTCGTACGCCAGCAAGTCGACAGATTTCCCGCTTTCGCCTTGGTTCCAGACATCGATCGGGAACTGCTGGGGGATGGCCTGGAAGACGCCTATCCGGTCACCACATTGCAGCACGGCATGATTTTTCACGGTCTTTTGGATGAGGGTGGTTCTGCCTACCACGACGTATTTTCGTTCGAGCTGACGTTGGATTTCGACCAGCACAGCTTTGTGCGTGCACTGCACACAGTCGTGGCGGAACATCCGGTGTTGCGCACTGGCTTCAACTTGACACAGTTCTCGATCCCGCTGCAGTTGGTGTATCAAGAGGTGAAGCCAAATATCGTGCTGGCGGACATCTCCATGCACGATGCCCATGCGCAGCACGCGCTGGTCTCCGATCATATCCGCAGCGTCAAGGCGCTCGGGTTCGATCTCGGTGGGCCGACGCTGATTCGCTTCTCGGTGCTGAGGAAAGCGCAAGATTGCATTCAGTTCGTCATCGACGCCCACCATGCGATCCTCGATGGCTGGAGCATGGCGACGCTGCAGCGACAGATTTTCGAGTACTACCGTCAGTTCAAGGACGGCGGCAAATCGCCCAAGTCGTTCGATGCCAGCGGCACTCGCTTCGCGGACTATGTTGCCCAGCTGATCAAGGATGAGCACAACAACGAGAACCGGGACTATTGGAGCCGCTATTGCCGACAGTCCGGCGTCGGTGCCGTGCAAGAAGTTTGGCCGGTACGCCAGTGCGACGAGTTGCGCGAGATCAGATTGCCCTCAGCGTTGGCGGTGCGAGTGGACGAACTGGTCGCGCGTGAGAACGTGCCGATCAAGACGCTGATGATGATGGCGCACGGCTATATGTTGAAAACACTGATGGGCACTGCCCGTCTGGTCACCGGCAATGCCGACAACGGTCGATTGGAAGAGCGCGGCGCTGAGAACGTGCTGGGCCTGTTCCTCAACGTGCTGCCCTACAACCTCGACATGGATGACCGTAGCTGGCGCGAGTTTGGACGCGCGCTGCAGCAGGCGGAGGCGGAACGCAAGCCGCATCGTCGTTATCCCTTTGCCACGTTCCTGCGCCAGCACCCAGGCATCGAGATCGATTCGCTGTTTACCTTCACCAACTTCCGCGTCTCACAACAGCTCACCCGTGATGACTCGCTCAAGATCAAGGTCGGCGAGTTGTTCGAAGAGCTGAACTTCAAAGTGTCGACGCACGTCAGTGGCAATCGCGACGATGGCTACAGCCTGCTGATTCGTTCGAAGATCCATCTGTCGTCGGACTACATGGACATTCTTCTGCGCAACTTCACGCTTGCGCTCGAGCACATGATCGAGGACTACGACGCCGCCATTCCGCATCGCGACCGGTATTGGCTGCCAACGTTCCGAGTCGAGAGCAAGAATGGGGCTTTCGACTGCAGTCACGTCCGCTACCGAGGGCGATTCGACAACCCCATCCTCACCGAGGCGGCGAAAGAGCTCGCTTACCGAACGCTTGCGAATCAGGGCGTAGACTCCACCCGTTTGGCGCAGATCGAGCCGTCGCTGTGCGCGATCGTTCGCGCCGAAGCTGGCGATTCGGAGGGCGCTTGTTTCGACAAGGCGTTGAGCTTGCTCGACGCTGCTGGAGCGCTATTCAAGCTAGTCCATTTCGAGCACGATGGCTGGCAGCATCTGCTGTTGAAGCTCGCGCCGGAGCTGGCGCTGGGTGATCGGCCAGCGCTGGCCGGCCATCTGCTCGACCGTTATGCCGCGCTTAGTGGCAACACCGGCGCCCTGTGGGTCAAGGTTGGCGCCAATGGGCAATGGCTGGGAGCGGAGCGGATCGATCGAGATCTGGCGTACTGGCGCGAACACCTGAAAGGCGCGCCCACATTGCTGGAGCTGCCGACCGACCGGCCACGGACAATAGCGCGCACACATGCAATGGAACGGGTCGAGGTGCGTGTTTCCGCACGCTTAACGGCCGGCCTGCGCGAGCTTTCACTGCGCCACGGCACGACATTGTTCAGCACTGTGCTCGCTGGCTGGTCAACATTGCTTTCAAGGCTGAGCGGTCAGAGTGATGTGGTCGTAGGCGCCACTCGCGTCGAGCGTCAGGCGGGGCCACTCGAAGCGTCGAAGTCCATGGCGCAAGGTACGCTGGCGCTGCGCGTCGAACTCGAATCCAATCCGACCGTGGGCGCGCTGCTGCGACAGATCCAAGCGACTCTGTCGGGCGCCAGTGCGCATGCTGCGCTGCCAGTTGCGCAACTGTTGCACGCCTTGCAAGTAGCGCCGATAGCCGCAGACGAAGCGTTGTTCCAGGTGATGCTGAGACTGGACGAGGCAGGCCAGGACGATTCCGCGTCGCTACCGCATGCGCTGGACGCAGTCAGCGATGAAATTGCACCGGGCGATCTGGCGTTGTCTCTGTCCAATCAAGCCGACGTTTTGAGCGGACACGTGACCTATGCGCGGGAGCTCTTTGACCGCGCTACGGTCGAGCGTTTCGCAGCATGCCTGCTCACTGTGCTCAACGCGATGGCAACGGATGACTCCCAGTCGGTCATGTCGCTTCATCTGTTGCCCGCAACCGAACGCGATCAGGTGTTGTACGGGTTCAACGCGACTGCGACGGAGGCGGTGCACGATCAACTGATCCATCAACTGTTCGAAGCGCAGGTGCTGGCGCAGCCGCAG
>JANMSL010000386.1:0-1681 GCA_031389245.1 Lysobacterales bacterium
CGATGCATGGGGACATCGTGCAAACGCGAGCCCGCACCCTGCACTAACCGTTGTGCTTTAGGCGCGGGCAAGCATGCATGGTAGCAAGGCTGAGTGTTGCTGTGCAGGCGTATCGACATGACCGAGGTTAACGAGTTGCAATGCGCGGCGTTCGAGTCGGGGGTTTGGCGTTGTTGATGAGTTGGAGATTTTCGGCTTGGCCAGATCCGCTGTTGAAGATCGCTTTGTTACGGAAGTCGAGAGCTTCGCGGCTTAAGCCGCTCCTACGGAATGTAAAGGCATCGCGGCTCACGCCGCTCCCACAGTTTGCTGTGCAAACCACTCGACGATTGCTGGCATTTCGTCTTCGAAGCCGCCGGGGATGTAGATGTTGAGGACGCCGGCGCGGGCGTCGCTGACGTTTTCGAAATCGTGCATTACGCCAGCGGGTACGCGCAGGAAGTCGCCGGGTGTGGCGTCGATGATCTGATCACCGGCGAGGAAGCGCATGCTGCCTTCGATGACGTAGAAAATGTCGTCGTTGGCATCGTGCTTGTGCGCGCCGGGGCCGGGTGTGTGCGGGTCCAGCCACCATTCGCTGATCGAGTAGCTGTTGCTGGTTTCGTCGCCGTCGGCTTTGAACACGCTGCTCATTGCACCCAGCGCATAAGCGCGGCCCTGGCCTTTGCGGAGGTGGATCACTTGCTGGCGCGCGCTGGTGGGGTGCATGGCGATGAGTGATTCAAGTGGATGGTGTGGCACCCTAGCGAGGCTGAGGTGTGGCGGCAATGGGGCTGGTGGTGGAGGTGTATTGGCGGCATCGATGCGCTGGATTGCGACGAGCTGCCGCTTCTATGTCGGCGCAAAAAGAAAACGGGACCGTTGCGGGTCCCGTTCTTGTTTTGCGGTCAGTTGTATTCATTCGCGGCTCACGCCGCTCCCACACACGCCGCTTCTGCGGTTTTTTATTCCAGATCGAGGAACGAGCGCAGCTGTTCCGAGCGGCTGGGGTGGCGCAGTTTGCGTAGCGCCTTGGCTTCGATCTGGCGGATGCGTTCGCGGGTGACGTCGAACTGTTTGCCGACTTCTTCCAGGGTGTGATCGGTGTTCATGTCGATGCCGAAGCGCATGCGCAGCACTTTGGCTTCGCGCGGTGTCAGACCGGACAGCACGTCTTTCACCGTCTCCTGCAGGCCGGTGGTGGTAGCCGACTCGACCGGCGATTCGACGCTGGTGTCTTCGATGAAGTCGCCGAGGTGGCTGTCTTCGTCGTCGCCGATCGGCGTCTCCATCGAGATCGGTTCCTTGGCGATTTTCAGCACCTTGCGGATCTTGTCCTCGGGCATTTCCATCTTGTGTGCCAGCTCATCCGGGGTCGGTTCGCGGCCCATCTCTTGCAGCATCTGGCGGCTGATGCGGTTGAGTTTGTTGATGGTTTCGATCATGTGCACCGGGATGCGGATGGTGCGTGCCTGATCGGCGATCGAACGCGTGATTGCCTGACGAATCCACCAGGTGGCATAGGTCGAAAACTTGTAGCCGCGGCGATACTCGAACTTGTCGACTGCCTTCATCAGGCCGATGTTGCCTTCCTGGATCAGATCCAGGAACTGCAGGCCGCGGTTGGTGTACTTCTTGGCGATCGAGATGACCAGGCGCAGGTTGGCTTCGACCATTTCCTTCTTGGCGCGACGCGCCTTGG
>JANMSL010000107.1:0-9746 GCA_031389245.1 Lysobacterales bacterium
CAACTTCGCCAGCGGCACGCCCGGGAGGCTGCTCACTTGGTCCGTCCATTGATAGGCCTGCTCGGCACCGGCAATCTGGTCGCGGCGCAGCTGCTGCTCCGGCGGATTGTCGTCTTGCGGCAGTGATGGGCGGTTGCGCGGATTGCTCAGTAGCATGTCAACCTCGATGGGGGGCGCCGCGCAATCTAGCGTGGCGCGCACACGCTAACGCAGCCAACGGCGTCCCGAGACCTGAGCGATTTGACAGCTTGTCGAGGTCCGTGTCCTGTGATTGGTTGACATGGCAGCTGGATCGCGCGGGCAGGAGAGTCTGCCCGCGTGTCGGCTTCAGCCGAGGTCGCGCCTGCGCCGCGGCCTCAGTAGCCCCAGACTATTCGAACCCATCGCGGAACATCGGCTCAATCAATGCGTAGCCACTTGCAGTGCCCGCGGTGATGGTGCTTGCGGGAATTCCGCTCGGGTCGCGGCTGCGCTTGACAACAAAGGGTTCGGCACCAATCCAGACAATGGCGCCACCGCTGAGCGTGGACGTCGCCGCCGTGTAGACGGCGCCGCTGACATCGACTTCGTGATTGAGTTGTACCGCCGCGAAAAATTCCACAGCGGTCATTGCCTTGCCGTACTCGTCGACGAAGGTATCTCCGGTTGTGTCGACGCTGAGCCCCTGGATAGTGACGAAGGGGTCGGCGATCGCTTGCACCGGACCGCGCAAGCGCACATCGTTCGGATCGGGATTGCCGCGGTCGCGGATGCGGGTGGCATACGCCTGTCCCAGACCATCGAGATAGCCGCGCACTTCCACTTGACGCGATTGCCCCAGACCATTTTGCAGAATGCCGTCTTCGTCGCGTACCTGTGCTGACCACAGCACCGGGATCGAATACGGTCTCAGAGACACGCCAGCAGTTACGTCGGCCGGCGCCAACGGAGCTTCATAACGCACCACGGGTCGAACAAATTGCACGACATCGGCGGCGAACGTCGTCGGGTCGACATAGACACCATCAACCGTTACCGCGACACCTGGATCGAGGTCGTCAATCGCGCCGAACACATACGCGGTCGTCGGGCTCAAAGTAACCAGCAGTGCGCCAATTTCGAATCGATCGACTGACGGCACCGCGGTGACCAATCCCTGCAGGAACCCCGCGGCACCCGCCGTACCGGCCGGAACGGGCGCCACGCAACGCCCGTCGGTCACAGTGTTCAGCACGGTTCCTGGTGGGAAGTCGGCAATCGCATTTGCGCGCAGTGAGACAAACTCTCCGCCGATCGGTGTCGCCCCGGTGCAGCCAGCGAAGGTGATAGACGGCGCCGATACCCACTGATTTCCGACCTGGAACGAACCCGCCTCAGCGCCCACGGCCTGCACCTCACCGGTCAACAGGAAGCGTGCACCCGATTGACCGCAGCGCTCGACCAAGGTCGCCAGCACACTGCCGTTCGCATCCACCAACCCTGCCACGACAACTGGGGTACCCAGTGGAAGCGTGTACGGTGCGGTGATGCCAGCCAGTGTGGTGTCGGCAGTGATCGTCAATGGTTGCCCGAGTACTGCAATCGGCGACGACTGCGTCACCGGACCAATCAGGGTAAAACTGAAGACGGGAGTAGGCGCTCCGCCGTCGACAGTATTCTGCGCATTGAGCGGAGTACCCCAGCTTGCCTGCATACCGTTCGGCCGATAACGCAGTTGGTCGAGTGTGGTAGCAATATTGTCGATGATTACTGGCGTGTTCAACGGCATGGTGACACTGCGTCCGTTGACGGAAAATGTCAGATCGCCAACCTGCGCGCTCATCGAAGTAGACGCGCAGGCCAGCGCGAGGAAGAGGATCGGTCGAGTGGTCATCGGTTTACGCCCCTGTGCGTAGTGCGAAAGATTGCGTCGCTGAGGGCCCCCTCGGAGTGGAGGAACCTAAAGCGGAAAGTCTGCGTGTGCGTCGCAGCGAACCGTGTTGCATACGGCGCAGCATTGCCGAAGTCTTTGCGCCCTCGGTTGACCTGGATCAAGTCGCGACATTCACCGGGTTTGCCGTTCAGCCTCAGTCGCCGGACTCAGGGTCGTTGCGATGGGTTGTGCCCGCGGTGCCGATCAGGACTCGTGGCTTACTGTGACGCTGCGCGCGGCCGCCGAATCCCGGGCGAGTGGAAAACACGCAGCGAATGAAGCTGGTCAGGTGACACCATCAGAAGTGGCGGTCGAGTGCGCTGCGAAGCGGGCGGCAGCCGACGCACTGCATCGCGCTCGTTGGCGAGACTGGAAAACGGACGCCGAGCCGGCCGTGTCGACTGGAACCCGACACGGCCGCCCGGCCATTCAACTCAGACCAGAGGAAAAAAATGAAATGATCTTCGACGAGAGCTGACGACCCAAACGATCAGCTGACGCTACTTAGCATCGCGTCCCGTGCCTGTTCCGCGCGTGCCGCACCAATGGCAGTCTCGACCTTTTTAACTTCCTCCGGTGGCGGCAGCAACGCCGGCATGCCGAATGAATCGATCCACAGTTCCCGGGTCCAGCCCTTCGTGTGATAGAGATGGTGGTCTTCCTCCTGCTCCACTGCTTCGTGCGCTTTCTTGAGTATCGCCGTATGCGCGCCGCGGCCATGTGCGGCAAGGTGCCCGATCAGCTCCCAATTCATGTGGTCCTTGGTCTCTGCCAGTACTACGCATTCAGCGGCGACAAGTTGTGCTGCTTCTGGCGCGGCCGATTCTTTGGCAATGCGAATGGCGTTGACCAGGGCAGAACCGATATGCGCCACCGCGCGCCGACCGGGAGTCATCTCGGCAGGGTCCAGGTTGAGCTCCGCGAATACGTCCAAGAGCACCTTCTTGTGCGTCTTGGTCTCGTCCAGGTAGCCCTGCCACTCCTTGCGAAGATCTTCATTCACCGCACAGGCGATAGCCGCCTGGTAAATCTGGATGCCTCCCAGTTCTGTCTCCAGCGCTTGATACAGCAACTCGTGGAGCTGGGCCTGCTCGTATAGTTTCCTTGCCATCGTCTTGTCCTCTTCTAAGGTTTATCGGTGATTTGCTCGGTACGCGCAATTGAAGTAAGCCACACCCGCCCCTGGCAGTTGCAGCTCGCGTTCAGGGCTCGACGACGAGCGACTCTTTGCCGCTGTGTGCGCGTACTTGCAGTACACGCAAGCTATCGTGCATCTGCTGGATCTCTGGAAGATAAGTCTCGGCCAGTGCACGCACCCGAGACTTGTGCACGTCGCTGGCAGCGGCACGAAATGCACTGAGTATGCGGTCTTCCTGTGCTTCAAGTGCATCGATGTAACCGAGCTGCGGATTCTTGACCAGCTTGGCCGTCAGCTCAACGTAGCCTTGACGAACACTGCCAAGCCAAGAACCCTCACTACTCGGATCGCCGCCATTGAGCGCAACCTCTGCCTTCAGATCCGCTGCAATGATCTGCTTGAGTCGACCGATGCGCTGAAACAATGCAAGGTGCCGCGGCTCGCGGCTATTCTCGGTGGCTAGTGCGAACAGTGCGCTACCGTCGTTCAACGCTTCGATGAGTTCATTGAGTGTGGCTTGCGGCTCTGTCATTGCTGGCTCCGGACGAGGCATGGGAAGGGTGCGACGCATGAGCCGTGCCAATGAGCGCAACTGACCAGCGCGCTTATCCGCACGCTCTGTGATGGCGGCCATCAGCGCTGCCAGCGCGGCGCGGATGTTGGGTGGGACTGCGGATGTCACCGTCGCCATCGCCAGCGGCGGCGCGCAAACGAGAATCGTGCACCTCGTACGATAAGAACCACAGCGTCAACTCCTGGCGCGGTCGCCTTGCAATTCACCCGATGGCTCGTGCGATCTGCATGGCTGTGATGATGTACGGATCACGCTCGCGGGCCATGTGTGGAGCGGTGCATTGCACACGGCCGCATAGTTCACACGCCGTCCGCTGCTAGCGCAAGATGTGTGTGATCGGGGAATGTTCGCGTTGATACTCAGAGATGCGCGGCAGTTGAATTCGCCTGAACCGTGTAGCGCCTCGTTCTGGCACGGTGTTTGCTCGCTCGCCTAAGCTGCGGATGTTTGCCGACCGCCATTGCACAGGCCAATTCTGCACGTGCGTATTCCAAAAGGCAGCGGGGACCGACAATGGACCACCAGTTCAGCTGTGCAGAAAATGCTAGCGCTCACTTCGCGGCGGCGCCATGACTGCAGAAGGCACGATCAGCGGACACCGAACGCCCGCGCTGGAAAGTCTGGCTGATCCAACGCGCGCCGCTCAAGGCACTTTGGAAGCGGATAAGCCGACCAATGCGCTGGCGCAGGATCGACCGACTTCTCAGCTGCACGGAATTTTATTCGATTCGCGAGGCGAAGCCCGTATCGTGGACGATCTCGACACGCTTACCTCTTTGACTCCATCCGACGAGCAATTGTTGTGGATTGATGTAGAGGGCGCGTCCGAACAATGGGTCGAGCGATTGGTCGAGCGACTTCCTCTGCCGCAGGGGCTGGTCCAAAAATGGACTTCGGAAGAATCGACGCCGGCGTTGCATAATTGCGGTGAGAGTTTTTGGCTTCGCGTAGTCAGCGTCGACAAAATGACGATCGCGCAATTCAACCCGAGCCCTTTAAGCATTGTCGCAGGCCGAAACGTGGTGTTGACGCTGCACAAAAAACCAATTGCATTCATCAATCAACTTCGCGCCAGAGAATCAGGCGAAACAGAGTTGGGACGTCTCAGCGCAGCGAGCTTCACTGCCTCATTGCTCGACTGGCTGTTGTCCACTTACTTCGACGCGGTCGCGCAGTTCGAAGTGGTCATGGAAAAACTGGAGCTCACCATTCTCTCTCAGCGCCCGCGCAATTGTCTGGAGGAGCTGCGGGTGCTTCGTCAGGCCGCTTCCCGACTACGCCAACTGCTGGCGCCGCATCGGGCAGTGTTCGCAGGCTTGGCACGACCTGATTTTCGACCACAAGAAGCTGAAGCCGTGAACAGTCATTTTCTCGCGCTCGACGCCCGTTTCGAGCGGGCGACAGGCAACGTGGACGGCGCGCGTGACTTGGTAGTTGGAAGCTTCGACCTGTTCAGCAGTCGCACTGCGTTGGTCATCAACGACAGTATGCGCGTGCTCACCTTGGCGACAGTGATTCTGGGCGTGATGGGGTTGTTGCTGGCATTTTGGAACTAGCGGTCTCGAACACGGCTCAAATCTTGACCCTCGAACTCGAACTTGGAACTGCGTTTTGCATCGTGCAGAATTCAACGCCAACCCGCTCACTTTGCATGAACCCGTGCGTTCCTTGGTGGGTGATTGCCTGCGGCAAATTTTGTCGCGCATCGAGCAAGTTGATTCCCACAATCTGGCCGTAGAGCCCGGCACGCCAAGGGGAGCGGGCGAGCGGAAAAGTGTCACATGAATTGATTGGAGCGTTGCTTGGGCGCATGGAATTCGCTGGCACGTCTATTGCGCATAGCCATTCGTCTCGCCCAGGCGAGGCTTCCCCCAATAAAGAGGTGTATGCCATGAATTACACAAGTAAAAAGCTTGATGACAATCTCGATCCGATCTCCGGTGCGCCCGGCTCCCACCCAGTGGGTACTGGTGTTGGTGCAGCCTCGGGTGGCGTCGCAGGTGCCGCAGCTGGCATGGTGGCTGGGCCGGTGGGTGCGGTCGTCGGTGCAGCAGTCGGTGCGATCGTAGGCGGTCTGGCCGGAAAGGGTGTTGCCGAATCGATCAACCCGACGGCGGAAGACGCCTACTGGCGCGAACAGTTCCGCAACGAACCCTACTATGTCCAGTCGCGCACGTACGACGACTATGCGCCGGCATATCGTACCGGTTACGAAGCCTACGGCCGCTATCGCGGCAAACGCTTCGATGATGTGCAAGCCGAGTTGGAGCGCGAGTACAACGCGACCCGCGGTACGTCCTCGCTCACATGGTTGGAAGCGAAGCGGGCCAGCCGTGCGGCGTGGGATCGCGTGGAAACCGCCATCCCCGGCGACTCCGATCGCGACGGTAAATAGACCCGTCGGTTGCTTCGCTGAAGTGAACTGAGGTTTGGGCGGCTCCGGCCGCCCAAACCGTTTTCCGAGCTTTCGAGTTCGAGACTGATGATCGTATTGGAGAGTGAAGATGGCAAGCAAGAGCAAAACCAAGTCCCGATCCACGAAAAAGGTTGATGGTGAATCTGCTGCTCTGCTTGTCCTCCAACAAGCCGACGACACCAACTCAACTGCCGCTGCAGTCGATTACAACCACAACAAGGGCTCAGAGTATGAGCACGACAATGCGCGCAGTCCGAGTGAAGGCATGCAGGTTGAACCTCCTTCTGCCCTGGTGGGTGCCAGTACGCTGTCGGAGTTGAATCACTCCGGAAAGGTTGGGGTTGGCGCGTCTGCAGGTTCAAACAACACCATCGGCGCGCTCGATCGCGTTCGTGCTGACGCCTCGGGTGAACGCCTGACCACAAATCACGGCGTGCCCATCGCCGACAATCAAAGCTCGCTCAAGGCCGGGTTGCGTGGGCCTGCGTTGCTCAAGGATTTCATCCTTCGCGAGAAGATCACGCACTTCGATCACGAGCGCATACCCGAACGCATTGTCCATGCACGTGGTTCGGGTGCACACGGATTTTTTGAGTGCTATGCGCCGCTTGCAGCGTTGACGCGCGCTTCAGTCTTTTCCGAAGCGGGAAAGGTCACGCCAGTGTTTGTTCGCTTTTCAACCGTTGCTGGCGAGCGCGGATCCAAAGACACAGCGCGTGACGCGCGCGGCTTTGCCGTGAAGTTTTACACTGATGAAGGCAACTGGGATTTGGTCGGGAACAACATACCGGTGTTCTTCATACAGGATGCAATGAAGTTCCCCGACCTGGTACACGCGGTCAAGCCCGAGCCGCACCACGGTATGCCACAGGCAGGTTCAGCCCACGACACGTTCTGGGATTTTGTGTCGCTGATGCCCGAATCCACGCATATGCTGATGTGGGTGATGTCTGACCGCGGCATACCCAGAAGCTATCGCATGATGCAGGGCTTTGGCGTGCATACCTTTCGATTGGTAAATGCATCTGGCGAGTCGGTTTTTGTAAAATTCCATTGGAATCCAAAACTCGGTACGCATTCCCAAGTCTGGGATGAGGCGGTAAAGACCTCGGGTGCGGACCCGGATTTCCACCGTCGTGACCTCTGGGATGCGATCGAATCCGGCGCCTATCCCGAGTGGGAGTTGGGTGTGCAGGTGTTCAGCGAAGCGCAGGCCGAGGCCTTCAGCTTCGATGTCTTGGACGCGACGAAATTAATCCCTGAGGAATTGATCCCGGTCAAACCGATCGGCCGAATGGTGCTCAATCGCAATCCCGACAACTTTTTCGCCGAGACCGAACAGGTCGCGTTTTGTACTGCTCATGTCGTGCCCGGCATTGACTTCAGCAACGATCCGCTGTTGGCCGGGCGAATCCATTCCTACGTCGACACGCAGATCTCGCGACTGGGCGGACCGAATTTTCACGAACTGCCGATCAATGCGTCTCTGGCCGCGGTGCACAACAATCAGCGCGATGGTATGCACCGGCAGACCATCCACCGCGGGCGCGTGTCGTATGAACCCAATTCATTGGGCGGCGGTTGTCCTTTCCAGGCAGGGGGCGCGGGTTATGTCTCGTTCCCGGAACCGCATGATGTCGATGAAGTGCGCGGTAAACCAGAAAAATTTGCCGAGCATTTCAACCAGGCGACACTGTTCTACAACAGTCAAACCGATGCTGAGAAATCGCACATCATCGCTGCGTTTCGTTTCGAACTGAGCAAGCTCAGCGTGCCGGCGATTCGGGAGCGGGTGGTTTCAATGCTGATGAACGTATCGAAGAGTCTGGCCAGCGCCGTTGCCAGTGGCCTCGGCATGCAAATGCCGGATCCAATGCCTCGTGCATTGGCGCGCCCGCCCAATGCTGAAATAGAGCATTCACCTGCGCTCTCGCTTGCAGCACGCCCAGGAATTGACGGCGTGCAAACACGCAAGGTGGCTATTCTGATCGGGCATGGCGTAGACGCCGATCTGGTCGATAGCCTGGTGGCAACGTTGAAGCAGGCGCAGGCGGTCCCGCGGCTTCTGGGTCGACGTATCGGTCCGTTCAATACCTCTGCTGGAGGAGTGATTGAAGCCGAAGCCTCTTTGGAAAGCGAACCGTCGGTACTATTCGACGCGGTCATTCTGCCCAATGGCGGCGACTTCGCGGAGAGCCTGTGCCGGGATGGCCGGGTCGCCGAATTCGTCACCGATCAGTTTCGCCACGGCAAAACCATTCTGGCCATTGGCGATTCGCAGCGCGTACTGCAAGAGGCCGGACTGGTTTCGTCAGCGGATGAAATAGACGGCGTGATGATGCGCCCCGACGGCTCCAAAAATCTGGCCAAGGAATTTCTCGCGTTGCTTTCGCGTCATCGCCACCCGAATCGCGAGACCGACTTGGCGCCGACGTGATTCTTCCACAGGTGAATCTTCCGCAAATGCAACAGCGACTTGGAAATGGGCGCAGCCTTCTGCGCCCTGGGCACCAAGCGCTGTAGTCGTCGTTGAAACACCCAGTGTAGAGCTGCGGCAGGCATCGCTATTGCGTGCGTCGCCTGTTCACGTACCGGCGCGAATCGATGCGCCTTTGCGGGCTCCGCATCGATAAAATTCCGACGACCCACCTACGCATTGGTTTGGTCCTTTGGCCTGCACCCATCCTGAGCGCTGGCTCGAGGGCAGACTCCACGTCGAGGTCGGCCAAGGGCTCTATTGCAGTCGGATGACTGCTCCGCGCTGTAGCGCACCGACGTGATGCCATGCAGCAGTCACCATGCGCTGCTTGCAGTGAGTTGGAAATGACGCGGACTGTGAACACAAATTTCCACCTGCTAAAAGTTAGAGCAATTCAACCGCACAGGTGGGTCACTGTGCATACGCTGGTGATTCAGCTTGATGCCCGGAAACCGTGCACATTGGTTCTGCGTGACATGACATCGTGCTTTCATATCATTCAACTTCTACATCCATCAACTGCGGCAACCATGAAAGCCACCGGACAACCCAATGAACGACATTCGCCCCGATCAAATGCTTGAGGCCTTGATCCTTACAAAAGCAGGCGAGCTCAATGCAGCTACGGAAGCGATCCAGCGCGCAATCAACGGGAGCAGGGCTGCAGGAGCCGAGGCCAAGCGAGACACCGCACCCATTGTCGCCACGGCAGTACTCGAACCGTTGGCCCCGAGACGGTTACTGCTGGATGGCTTTGGCACGCGCGAAACCGAGCGACGCAACCCCACCAGACAACCGATCGCCGAAACATTTATCGATGGCATGCATAGCCGCTCGGCGCAAACTCGGCGCTACAAACTGTACACGCCGCCGAATAGCGGAGGTCAAAAGCTGCCATTGGTGGTGATGCTGCACGGCTGTACGCAAAACCCCGATGACTTTGCTGCCGGAACGGCGATGAACCTACGCGCGCGCGAGCAGGGTTTTTATGTGCTTTATCCGGCGCAGTCGCAGCGGGCCAATCCGTCGCTGTGCTGGAGTTGGTACAAGCAAACCCATCAGCAGCGCGGCAGCGGCGAGCCCGCGTTCATTGCCAGCCTCACTGAAACAATCATCGATCAGCACAACATTGACAGTCGCCGACTTCGTCGCTGGCATGTCAGCAGGAGGCGCAATGGCAATGATTGTCGCGACCACTTATCCGGAAATGTATGCCGCAGTGGGCGTTCACTCGGGCTTGCCCCGCGG
>JANMSL010000400.1:0-2466 GCA_031389245.1 Lysobacterales bacterium
CATCTCAAACAAGCTGTTAAACTCGATTTCTGGCTTAGTGGCGGGTTGATATTTGACGCAAATTGTTTTATTTTTGTACCTCATTCAACACAATTTGCTATGAAAAAGAACTTCAGACCGAATCGTTCGGAAGTGATGAAACTGGCCTGGGCGGTACAGGTGGTGACGGTGGCGCCGGAGGTTGTGGGGGAGCCCACGGTGGTGCCGGCGGTGCGACGGGAGGAGGATCTTTTGCATTGGTCATCATGGATGCCAGGGTCGCCACCAAGCGTGTTGCTATCGTCACCGGCAATGGGGGCAATGGTGGCAAGGGCGGTGCCGGCAGTCTCGGCGCACCAGGCGCGCAGGGTGCGCCGGGTGCATCGGGACAACACGCGAATACCGACGGTAAGTTCAGCTGCGGGCTCAACAAAGGCAAAACCTACCCTGGTGCGAAGGGTGGGAGTGGAGGCGCAGGTGGCCAAGGCGGAGGCGGTGCAGGTGGAAATGGAGGCCCATCGATAGGAGTCGCCAGGCTGGGTGTAGCGCAGCTGAGTTCTGTCAGCGGTTACTTGATCATCGCTAGCGGGAAGGGTGGTGAAGGTGGCGAAGGCGGCAAGTTGGGAGCCGTCCCGAATGGCGAATCCGGCGCCGCAGGGTTCTCATCGCCGGTAGAATCGTATCCATAAGTAGCTACGGCGTGGTTTCCGAAACTGCCTGTTTAAGGCGCCCTCGACAGCGTCGGTTGCTTTGGTGATCGTATTCGAGAGCCACATGGAAAAAGCGCCAAGCTCGACCTCATCAGAGCTGGTCAATCCCCTTGGAACAAGAGCAAAAGCATCACGGCTTACACCGCTCCCACAGTGGGGATGGCCGTGGACTGGCTGTTGCTTCTGCGCGCTGGAGCGCGCTTCTGTTGATGTTGGGGCCCCTGAGCGGCGGTGATCGGTGGGCGCGAACAGCACGAAGTGTGGCCGCATGGATGCGGCCAGTCTACGAACGCATAGGGATGTGCGTCCGTAGACCAGCGGCCACCGAGCACGAACACGCTGGGCAGGATGCCCGGAGTGCGACGATGAGGGGTGGCCTTCTCTTTGGTTCCTTTCTCTTGGCCACGCAAGAGAAAGGGACTCGCGCAAAGCGCGAAAGCTCCTGTCAGCGCACAGCGATGACGCACTCGCAGGGTGCTCGCTGTTGATCTCTTCGAACGAAGCCAAGCGCAAAAACATCGCGGCTCACGCCGCTCCCACAGGTACGATTGTCGGCCTAAGGCGGTGACGCCCTCGCAGGGTGCTGGCTCAGAGTGTCGTGGCGGTTGTCGCGCCCAGGTGCGCTCCTACGGAGCCAAGCAACGCGCAATCAAAACTTCTTGAGCTTGGCACGCTCGGCGGCGCAGTGGCGCAGAATGAAATCGTTGTGCGCCGGCATCGCCTCAGCGGAGCGTTCAAGTACCTGTTTGACATTGGCGACGAACTTTCGAATCTCCACTTCGGGCATCAGATCCACCATCGGATGGTAGCCACGCGGCTGTATGCCCTGCCCTAGCATCACCTGCATCCAGCTCCCCTCGGTGAACAATTCCTCGTTTTCGCGGTAAACCCGACCGTGGCCGCTAAACAGATCGAGCTTGTGCTGCAGCGTGTCCGGAATCGGCATGTCGCGGCATCGCTGCCAAAATGGTAGACCCTCGCGTTGATTGGCCTTGTAGTGCAAGATAATAAAATCGCGACTGCGTTCGAACTCGAATTGCACCTGACGATTGTATTCATCGATGTCGGTTTGACTGAACTCCCGGTCCGGGAAAAAACCGATCAGTTTGGAGATGCTTGACTGGATGAAATGGATGCTGGTCGACTCCAGCGGCTCCAAAAAACCGCTGGCAAGCCCGATTGCAACGCAGTTGCGGTTCCAGAATTTCTTGCGCATGCCAGTGACGAAACGCAGCGGTCGGGGGCTCGCTAGAGCGACCCCATCCAGGTTGGCCATCAAACTCGCTGTGGCCTCGTCGTCGCTGATGTAATCACTGCAGTAGACGTAGCCATTGCCAGTGCGATGCTGCAAAGGAATCCGCCACTGCCAGCCGGCACTGCGTGCGGTCGATCGGGTGTATAGCGTGAGAATGGGAACTGACGTGCAGGGCACGGCCAGCGCGCGATTGCACGGTAGCCAGCGTGACCAATCGTCAAAGCCGGTCTGCAAGGCTTGCTCAATCAACAGGCCGCGAAACCCCGAGCAATCGATGAACAGATCGCCATCAATGCGTTTGCCACTATCCAGCATTACCGCCTCGTTGTAGCCGTCCTCGCCACGCAGCAGCGTGTTCACCACCTTGCCTTCGCTGCGCACGACGCCCCTCGCTTCGCTGAAATCGCGCAGGTAGCGGGCATACAGTCCAGCATCAAAATGAAACGCGTAGGCGATGTTGGAAAGCGGAGAATTCTGGATATCGGCCGAGCGCATGAACTTGTTTTTGCGCGCAGCGATGTT
>JANMSL010000075.1:0-4227 GCA_031389245.1 Lysobacterales bacterium
GCGCTGTGCGCGGACGCTCCATCAAGAGTCAGGCGCTGTCACACCCACCCTCAGCGAGCCTTCAACGCGTCCCGAATCTCGATCAGCAATTTTTCCTGCGTGGTCAGCTCGGGCGGCGCCGCTGGCGCTTCAGCTTGCTTCTTCTTGAGCGCGTTCATCGCCTTGATGACGAGGAAAATCACAAAGGCGACGATGATGAAATCGATGATCGACTGAATGAAGGCGCCGTAACCAATGGCCACAGCCGGGCCGACCACACCATCGGGGCCGATTTTTTCGCCGGTCTTGATCGACATGTCGGCGAAGTTCTGACCCGAGGTCAACCAGCCGATAATCGGCATGATGATCTTGTCGACCAGAGCCGAAACGATTTTGCTGAAGGCGGTGCCGATCACCACGGCGACCGCCAGATCGACAATATTGCCGCGCATCGCAAAATCCTTGAACTCTTTGATCATGCCCATGGTGATTTTCCTGTGTGGTTGATGCAGCGGTTGGGGTCTGCACTGTGGCGTTTGTTGACGGGTTGTGATGTCGGGTGTTGGCGGTGAACCCGGCGCCTGATATTGGGAAAGAAGCAGGAGCTTCGCGGCTGACGCCGCTCCTACAAATGCGCTTCTACAAATGTGTTTTTTTACAACGAGCTAGACAATGCTGCCGCTCAGATCGGGTATACCGGGGAAGCTGGCGCGGAAATGATCGCCGCGTTGCATTGCCGCCACACCTGCCGGGGTGCCGGTGAACAGCAAATCGCCAGCGCGAAGTTCGTAGAAGCGCGACAAGGCAGACAGGGTTTCGCCCACTTTGAGCAGCATGTCGGCAATATCGACTTGCTGGCGGACGCTGCCGTTCACTTCGAGCTGAAGCTTGCCAGTGACGGGATGTCCGATGTCGGCGACCAGAGCGAGCTCAGATATGGGTGCGGAATGATCAAAGCCTTTGGCCGTGTCCCACGGCGTGCCTTTGGCCTTGGCCTGAGCCTGCAAGTCACGCCGCGTCAGATCCAGACCGACGCCATAAGCAATCACCGTTGCCAGGGCCTGCGCCGGTGTCAGATCGCGACCACCACAGCCCAGTGCCGCCACCAGTTCGACTTCGTGATGTAGGTCGGTCGTAGCCGAGGGATAAGGCACTGTGCCGTTGCCCTGCACCAAAGCATCGGCCGGCTTGCAGAAAAAAACCGGCGCCTCCAGATTGACTGTCGCCTGCATCTCTTTGGCATGGGCTTCGTAATTGCGACCGATGCAATAAATGCGGTGCACCGGGAAGCGCTTGTCGCTGCCGTGGATGGCGAGGCTGATCAACGCAGAAGCACTGCAAATGTAGGGATCGGTCACGGCTGCAATCCGGCGAGGCAACGCTCAGCTTAGCAAATGAAACACCGTTCAGGCCTCACGTAGTGCCGTCGTCACTTGCATGCGCGCAGCGCGCAGCGCCGGCAATAGCCCGCCGAGAAACCCGATGGCCAGCGCCAATCCGACGCCAACACCGACCAGTCCAGGCGTAACGCGGAAATTGAATACCAGCTGGGTGAAACTACCGCCCAGCGTCGATACCGTCATGCCATTGAAGAATATGTAGGCCAGGACCGCACCGATCAAACCGCCCAGCAAGGCCAGCATCATCGACTCGACCATTACCGAAATCACCTCCGGCAGCCCGCCGAAGCCGATCGCGCGCAGAGTCGCGATTTCCCGCGTGCGGCTCGATACCGAGGCATACATCGTATTGAGCGCCGCAAAAATCGCGCCCAGGCCCATGATGACGGCGACGACCGTGCCGAGCATGCGGATGCCGTTGGTGGACTTCTCGGTCTGCTCGGAATAGTACTTGAGCTGGTTTTTGACTTCGGTTGAACTCATCCGCGGGTCTTGCTTCAGCGCGCTTTCGAACGGGGCGAAAGCAGCAGCTGAATCGAGCGCAACCAGTATCGTCGAAAAGATGTTCGGTCGGCCCCACGCGGTTTGCGCAGTGGCCGCATCGGTAAATATCTCGCTGTCGGCGATATCGCCCGATTCGAACACGCCGACCACCGTCCATTCGGAGCTGCGCAGACGCACCGTTTGGCCAACGCTCAAACCTTCGAACTGGCCGGCGGCCCCCTTGCCCACCAGCAATTCCTGCAGGCCTGGAGTGAAGGCGCGCCCTTCGATGACTTTCAATTTCGGACGCAATGCAAATCCTTGCGGGCTGATGCCGCGCAACGTGACATTGGCACCCAGCGTGCCCCCTTTCTTCGGCAGCTCGGCAATGACGATCAGCTCGCCGGACGCAATCGGCTCACCCTTGGCATCTTTGCGCACACCCGGCGCACGCGAGGCAAGATTGAGTGCGTCGCGCGTCAGCGTACTGTTGAGCTCGTCCTGAGAGCCGCCACGCATCACCATCGCATTGAGCGGATCGCCGCTCGATACCAGCGTTGCCTCGATGCCCTGGGACATGGCAAACAGCGCGGTGAATACGCCAACCACGCCGGCGATACCGACGATGATGACCAGCGAAGCACTGAGCCGGTCGGGCACTGTCTTGAGATTGAGCATCACGATTTCATAGATCTGTCTGAACATGGCTATTCCTGTCGAGGCCCGTAGGTCATCCGCTAAAGCAATGTGCGCAACAGTCGCATCAGCGTCCCGCCAGCGCGTCCACAATTCGCACACGCCCAGCACGCAGTGCCGGCGGCAATCCGACCGCAAAAGCCAGCGCAAGTATCGCCAGGATCGCACGCATCCACACGGTTCCGTCGGTGCGCACAGCGGCGAAGAACGGCACCGCCTGCGCCATGCCGGTCATCATCACCGACGCCAGCGTCATGCCGAGCAGCCCGCCGAGCAAGCACAAAAACAACGCTTCAGCGAGCACCAACGTGGTCACCAACCCATTGCTGAAGCCCAGAGTCTTCAGCACTGCGAGTTCCGGAATGCGCTCGCGCACTGCCTGCGCCATGGTGTTGCCGGTCAATATCAGAATGGTGAAGAACACAGCGACCAGGATCAGATTGACGATCAGGCCGATATCGCCAATCTGCGCAAAGAAGCCCTTGTTGAAGTCCTTCTCGCTCTGCGTCTTGGTCTCATTTGGTGAATTCAGAAAGCGCTTGTCGATCGCCTGAGCGACTTCGTTGGCGCGCGCTGGGTCATCCAGCACGACAGCGTAGACGCCGGCAAACCCTGGACCGAATTGATTGGCCTCGGAGAAATAGGCCCAGTTGATGTAGATGCTCTGCGTCTGCGCCTGCCAGGACGCGTCCTTGCCGTCGTAGATGCCTACGATGTCGAAGGTCCACGCCATGGATCCATTCTTCTGCGGAAAGATGTTGGATTTGATCGCCAGTTTTTCACCAACCTTCCAGCCGTTCTTGTCTGCAATGACGCGGCCGATGATTGCACCGGTGCGCGTTCCTTCGAACGCTTTCCATTCGGCATCAGACATCACCCATTCGGGATACACACGGCGCAGCCGGGCTGGGTCGGACGCAAAAGTGAAAAGCTGAGTGTTCTCACCCAGCACGCCGCCAAACCACTGGTCGTGGCCGACATCCTTGACGCCGGGAATCTTTTCGATCTCGGGCAGCAGGCGAATCGGCAATGAATCGGTGAAGGAAACGCGCGATTGCGAAATCAGCCGCGACGCCCCGACGAAATCGACACCGGCGCTGAAGAATACGCTCAGCGCCTGCAGCAAACCGAACAACAGAAAGGCGCAGACCAACGACAATATGGTGAGCAAAGCGCGCGTCTTCTTGCGCCACATGCCGGACCAGACAAAACGGACGAATCCCATGGTCGACTCCGGTCAGGTCGCAGACGTGAGGGTGCTGGACTCGGGCGCGACCCCCGACTCGAGCAAGGTGCCCTTGTCGAGATGCAGCGTGTGTTTGGCGTATTCGGCGGCTTTCGGATCGTGCGTCACCATAATAATGGTTTTGCCGTGTTCGCGATTCAAGCGCTGAAGCAAGGTCAGGATTTCATCGGCCGTCTTGCGATCAAGGTCGCCGGTGGGTTCATCGCACACCAGCAGCGTCGGATCCGAGACCAAAGCGCGTGCAATCGCGACGCGCTGTTCCTGGCCGCCGGACAGTTCACGCGGCTTGTGGCGCGCACGGTCTTTGAGTCCGACGATTTCCAGCGCGACATTGGCGCGCTTGATGCGCTCGGCGCCGCTCATTTTGGTGAGCAGCAAAGGCAATTCCACATTGCGTTCGGCGGTCAGCACCGGCAGCAGGTT
>JANMSL010000426.1:0-1952 GCA_031389245.1 Lysobacterales bacterium
ACCCAGATTCTGTGGATCAATCTGATCACCGATTCCTGGCCCGCGCTGGCAATGGGCGTCGACCCACCCACCGACGACGTGATGGCCCGCAAGCCACGGCTGTTGAGCGACCGGGTAATCGACGCCCGCATGTGGGCGTGGGTAATCCAAATCGGCATCGTTGTTGCAATCGTGACGCTGCTGACCATCGACCTGTATCTGCCGGGCGGACTGATCGAGGGTAAACAGGACCTCGCCACCGCGCGCACTGCCGGTTTCACCGTGCTCGTGCTCGCTCACCTGTTCAATGCCTTCAACGCCCGTTCCGAGCGCACGTCTGCGTTCGCGCAACCATTCACCAACAGGTGGCTTTGGGCGGCCATCGCGCTGTCTTTACTGCTCCAGGTGGCGGTCGTCAATGTGCAGTTCCTGAACCTCGCCTTCGGCACGGTGCCGTTGGCATTCAGCCAATGGCTGGTCTGCGCTGCGATGGCCAGCATGGTGCTCTGGTACAGCGAGCTGAGCAAGCTGATCGGCCGAGCATTTCGCAAGAAAGAATCCCACCCGTGACGGCAAGCAACAGGTTGTCCACCGGCGCGCCACGCCCGCGCTGGTTCGGTAGCGCACAGACCACAACTTGCCCAAGGAACACAGTCACCTCGGCATTCCGCCCTACCATCCTGATGAGGAACATGATGAAAAAGCCAAAGCCCAAATCAAAATCGGCTCCACCAAGCCATCCGGTGGATTCGAAACAATTCCCGCTGAAAACTCAGACTCCTTTGGCCGCTAACCGCGACAAGGTCCGCGAGGTTGTGCCGATGCACGCACCGAGACAATCGCAGCGACCGGTGGAACGATCGAAGTAGAGCGGCAGCGGTGATCGCGCAGCGGAAGATCTATCCAGGATTCTGAATACCAGAACGCGTGCACGAAGCAGCTTACGCAGCGCTTCGAGCAGACCAGTCTGAGGAGAACGTCATGACGCCAGAAAATGTTTCTCAAGCAAGGGTTCCTCAAGAAGGGGTTCGCGGCTTGCCATCCGTGTTGCAGACTGCCCAGGCAGCCATCAAAAATCCAGACGTCCAGGAGATGCTGCGCAAGCTCTCCGAATACAAGCTCGGCATCTTCATGCCGCATATGCACGAGCAAGCCACTGGTGAATTCATGGCGCTGCCCGACGGAGTCATGCAGATTGAATCCGGTTCGGAAGTGACGTTCCAATCGAGCCAGGAAATTGCACGCCAGACCAGTCGCTTTCTCCCGGTGGGATGGATCTGGCAGGCCGGCGCCTCGCAACCGGTGGCAGCCTGCGAAATGGCTGAATACGAAAGCCTGGACGATGAAGGCCGTCGTATCCAACACAAGATGCCCAAGCGCAGCTAATCGATCAGTGCCTTGCGGCCAGGGTACACGCACGCATCTCCTCATCGTTCTTGGTCACCATTTTTTGGATTGCACCTGATCCATTAAGGAGGCGCGATGAAAACGAGCGTCATGAAGGTGCACGACATGCTGTCGGTATGGGGCGTGGATGAAGTGGAAAAACGGATTGGCGAAGTTCCCGGCGTCGAAAGCGTCACGGTGAACTTCGCTGCAGAAAGCGCCACGGTACGTTACGACGAAACTAGACTTGAAGTCGCCGATATCAGGTTGATCCTGCGTCAAAACGAATATGAGTCTGCGGCTGCCGACACTGCCCCGGCGGGCGACCATCAGCATGGCCAGTCACCGCTCGGCGACTCGCCGAAAGCGCTCGCGCCCGATGCTTCGACCCCTGCTCCGCTCAGGCCAGTCGACGCAGGCATTACTGCCGATCTCACACCAGCAGCACTCGAGCCGGGTGCGCCAAAATCCGCCGCCGACCCGCTGCCGGCTGGTGCAAATAGCGGAGAAGCAGATACATCGAAATCGCGTTCGGGCGACGCAACAGTCAAAGCCACTGCGCCGAACCCAGCCGCTGCGGCACCTGC
>JANMSL010000462.1:0-9668 GCA_031389245.1 Lysobacterales bacterium
GTCTCGCCTCCTGCGGTGGCAATGACGACGATCCCACCTACACCATCGGCGGCACGCTGGCGGGGTCGGCTGGCCCCATCTTGGTCAGGCTCAACAGCGGAAACGACTTGACGCTGTCGGCACCAGGCAATTTCAGCTTCAGTCCGCGCCTGCTCAGCGGCGCGGCGTATTCGGTCACTGCCTCCGGCGCGCAGAACTGCAATGTGGTCAACGGCAGCGGCACCGTGGGTACCGCCAACATCACGAACGTGACGATCACCTGCACCACCGTCGTCCGTTCGGCGACCCTCTCGGGCGCGAACGAGAACCCGCCGACCGTGTCGACGGCCACCGGGCGGGGAGCCGCTGCGATCGGTCAGCGCGTACTCGTAGATCCATCCCACGCCGGTGGCGTCAGGGCCGAGCGCGGTACGGGCGTTTGCCGGCAGTCGCGATTGCACTTGATTCAGATACTCCAGCACCCGAGAGCGTGCCCAGTACAAATCGGTGCCGTCATCGAAAAGCACGTAAACGAACGAATCGCCGAAGAACGAATAACCACGCACTGTTTTCGCGCCCGGCACCGATAGCATCGTCGTGGTCAGTGGGTAGGTGACCTGGTTTTCGATCACCTGTGGCGACTGGCCTGGCCAGGTCGTGCGGATGATGACCTGTACGTCGGACAGATCCGGGAGCGCATCGACCGGCGTGCGCTGCAGCGAAAGCAGACCCCAGCCAGTGAGGAGCAACGATGCCAGCAGCACCAGTAAACGGTTCGCGATCGACCAGCGAATCAGTTGCGCGATCATGGCCGCTCATCCTCAGCGACGCTGCGAATCCGGACCGAGCGACCGTCAATCTCGAAATCGCCCTGGTCGTTGCGGAAGAAGGTGAACTCGATCTGCTGACCGACCTCAGCTGCAGGCCCGGCATCGGGCTCCGGTCCGACAAACTGCATGCGCATCGCACCCATCTGCAGCGAGGGAATCGGGCCAGTGTGGATATTCCAATTCTTACCATCGATCTCGAGTAGTTCGCCCCGGGCTTGATGGTGTTCTGTTTCATCTGCTGACGACGTGTCGGTCGTCACCGAGGACGCTTCGTGGTCGACCGGATCGACGCCGAGTCGGGACAACGCGCCGGTGAGACTGGCCTCCGAGTCGATCAGGAACTGGCCCGACAAAACCACGCGCTCGCCGTCGGTGATTCCCGCCAGTATCTCGCTCCTGCCATCGGCTTCGGCACCGACGCGCACCTCCTGGGCGCGAAAGCCCCCTTCGCCGGTGGTGATCAACACAACCTGACGGCTGCCGGTGACGATCACGGCCTCGCTGGGCACGAGCACGACATCGTCGACATTGTGCTTCGCGATACGCACTTCTCCGATCATGCCGGGTGTCAGCCGCTGCTTGGGATTGTCGAGCACGATGCGCGCAGCCTGCGTGCGTGAGGCCGGATCGACCGTGGGCAGCAAGGCATCAATCGTTCCGGTAAAAGTCTCCCCCGGAAACGCCGACAGATGAACTTCCGCAATCGATCCCGGCGCGACGCGCGCGATTTGTGCTTCGGCGATCGCGGCATGCACCCATACCCTGTGGACGCCATTGATCCGCGCCAGGGTTGCACCGCTCATCACGCTCGCGCCCTCGCGCACCGCCAGTTCGGTGACGACACCATCGCG
Source organism: Lysobacterales bacterium (assembly GCA_031389245.1). Classification (GTDB taxonomy): domain Bacteria; phylum Pseudomonadota; class Gammaproteobacteria; order Xanthomonadales; family Ahniellaceae; genus 0-14-3-00-62-12. The sequence continues at coordinate 1,661 of JANMSL010000462.1, forward strand.
TGGCGCCACCACGGTGATTCGACTCTGTGCCTGATTCGTGCGTTCAATCGCGCGGATCTGTGCCTCGCTCATGCCGAGCAAGCTCAGGCGACGACGCGCTGCATCGCGCACATCAGCCAAACCGGGCGACTGTGTGCGTCTTAGCGCCAGGTACTCTTCCTGCGCTGCCGTCCACTCCGGCGCGATCAGGACCATCAGCGTTTGACCTTGCGTCACAGTGACGAGCGGCGAGCGCACCCGCAGCGATTCAACGATGCCATTGACCCGCGCCTGCACAGCACTGACTTCGCCTTCGTCGAAAACCACCGTCGCCGTCGCACGCACCTCCACTGCCAAGCTGCCTCGCTCCGCCTTGCCAGTACGAACCCCGAGGTTCTGCGCAACTCGTGGATCGATCTGTACGGTGCCTTCGGCTAGCGAGGAGCTGCCGGCGTACTTGGGCACCAGTTGCATGTCCATGAACGGCGACTTGCCGGGTTGCTCGAAGTGCCGATCGGGATACATCGGGTCATACCAGTAGAGCGCCGCCGGTTTGGCGGCGGCGGTTGTCGATTCAGCTGTCGACTCGCGATGGGATACAAGGATCAGCGACCACGTCACGACTACACCGGCGACGAAGGTGAGCGTGGCAATCATCCAGACGGGCATGCGCTTCATGGCTCAACGCTCCTCGGCAAAGGCAAATTTCAGCGCTGCCCAGGATTGGCCCAGCGCGTCCAGCACGTCGACATAGGCCATGCGTTGCTCCAACGCCGCATCGAATGCGCTGAGCACGCTGTGCAATGTGCCGCCGCTGCCGCGATAGGCGGCGAGCGCAGTCTCGGCGCGATCATCGCCGAGCGGCAGCAATTCCTGTTCGTAGCGGCGCGCCCGCTTTGCCGCCGAAAGCCAGGCGGCATAGCTGCGGTCGACCTCAACCCGGTGCATGCGCTCCGCCGCGGCACGTTCGGATTCGATCTGCAGCAGCGTCGTCGCGCTTGCCGCAATCGTCAGGTCCTGACGTCGCGACGCGAACAGCGGCAGGCCAATGCGAAACTGCAGCGACAGCATATTCGAATAGGTCGGTCCGCGATCCGCGTACGCGAGTTCCACCGACCAATCGGGCCGCTTCTCGACACGTGCGAGCGCCACGTCTGCTTCGGCTAGGCGGGTAATGGCAGCGTAGGCCAGCAGTTCGCGGTGGTGATTGATCCGCGACCGCCAGCGATCGGCATCCGGGCCAAGGTCGGTCCAGTCCGGTGCATCGCCAAGCGGCCGGCCGGCATCATTGGGCAGCCATTGCGCCAGCATCGTCTCGGCTTGATCGCGATCGAGCTGCAACGCATCGACGCGGTCGTCCAATGCAATGCGCGCCTGCCGCGCGGCAATGGCATCGGTGGCAGTGCCGGACCCCGAGCCGATCGCGGCGGTGGCCGCGACGATCAGCGCATCGGCACGTGGTATCAGTGATTCCGCCAACTGCAGGCGCTGCTGCGCATGAGCCAAAGCAATCCATGCGATCGCCACGGATTCGCGGGTGCCGAGTTGCTCGGCGGTCAGCACGGCTTGCGCTCGTGCCGATTCAGCTGTGGCGCGTTGCACACGCAGCTGGCGTTTCTCACGCCGCGGGAACGCCTGCATGACGCCGAGCTTGCGCATCGTCATGAAGTCGCGATTGAGATTGAAGGCATCGCCGGAGCTGACTGGTAGATTGTCGATGCCGGCGATCAGCTCGGGATCCGGGCGCTCTCCCGCTGGGCCAATGAGTAGCAGGGCAGCTTGTGCAGCGGCACGCCGCGCCGCGATCATCGGCGCATCGCGCTCGGCCAGGCGGACGGCTTCGACCAGATCGAGCGGTGCGTTCGATCCAGCCGCGGCGACCCCGCTCACCGGACCCACGACCAGAAAGCCGAACAGCGCGATGATGTACGCGCGCGGAAATGCGCCAGCCGACGCCAGCGGAAACGGACGATAGAAAATAGCCATGGAAGCTCCGACGATGATACGAAACGACCGCGCGGGCGCGGCGCCACGAACTCAATCGTCAAAACTCAAATCTGGAAGGTGCAGTGCTGGACTGTCAGCGGCGCGGTCGCATGGGGGTGGATCGGTGGACGCAACACCGCCGCATCACTTTCGGCGCCAAGGCGCAACTCGGAGACTGCCCACGCTTCGGTCAGCATGACCGCGGGTACGGTCAACGGCGGGGCGTGATCTACCGAGGCGGTGACCGGATGACAGTGTTGTTCACAGCGCGCCTGGTCAGCGGCATCGGTGTCGCTTTGTGGATGGCACGGCGCATGTTCCGCGGCAGCCGTGACTTGCTCGATCACCGTGTCCGACTGCTCGAACGGACACACATAAGCCGCCATCGCGGCCTGCTGGAACAACAAGCCGAACAGCGCGATCAACGCAATCCATCGATTATTCCGGCGCTTGCGGGACACGGATAGCGGCTCTCTGCAATGTGTAGGGGATCGTAGCAAGGACTGTCAACCCGTGCCGATCATTGAGAGACCGCATAGCGCCAAAAGTTCCGCGGCTCTTGGTCGTAAAGCTGCTCCGCAGGATCTTGGATCGTCACTTTTTTGTCGCCCGCCAGTGTTCCCACACAGTGATAGCAGCGTCTGCAGTACACTGGTGCCACTCCAACGGGGAGTAGTTGACCGCGGCGAAAGGCTTCGGGGTCGGCGTCAACACACTTGGCGAACACGCCATGGCGCCCACGGTTCCGTCGTTCGCAGACGGAGTTCAGCAAGACCGCTGGTTCACCGCGATGACCCTGGGCTGGGACGTCGCGCGTGGATCATCGCGTCTTCTTGTTCCCGGCCCCTGGAGTTCATATGAGCGCTCTGTTGATTTCCACCGCCGCCGTCGCGATCGCCGAGATCGGGGACAAAACGCAGTTGCTGTCGCTGATCCTGGCGGCGAAATACCGCAGACCGTTGCCAATTTGTGCCGGCATCCTCGTTGCGACCCTGGTCAATCATGCGTTGGCAGGAATGTTCGGCGCCGTTGTTGCCGACAGGTTCTCGCCGGAAATTCTGAAATGGGCCGTGGCGCTATCGTTTTTCGCGATCGCCGCGTGGACCTTGGTGCCCGACAAGATTGACGAAGCAGAAGAGTCGCGCGCACGCGGCCACGGCGTATTCGTCGCCACGCTGATCGCTTTCTTCCTTGCCGAAATGGGCGACAAGACGCAAATTGCCACCGTGGTACTGGCCGTTCAATACAGTCCCCTGTGGCAGGTGATCATGGGAACAACCATCGGTATGTTGCTTGCCAATGTGCCGGTAGTTTGGCTGGGAGCGCGATTCGCGCAGCGCCTGCCGCTGCGCGCCGCGCGTATCACCGCATCGATCCTGTTTGCGCTTCTCGGTCTGTGGATCTTGATCAGATAGACGATGAATCCTGTGGTTCTGCTCACGGGGCGAGGAGTAGTCGCTGATTGCGCGTACCGGCTTGGCTGGATGGATGTCCCGGTTCGCGATGAACGCAACACTGGTGAATGTTATGTGTCGGCAAAAACCAGCATGATGAATGGTCACGGAAGTCGCAGCCACGTAGCATTTGCCGCTGCCAACTGGCTCGTGCATACTGGGCAAATGAAGTCGTTGCTTGTCCAGTGTCGAAATGCGTTGTCCCGCCATCGTGGGCTCAGGGCGTTGTGGCTAGTGACCGTGCTTGGGATGACTGTTGCGAGCGTCCCGCGCTGGGAACTGCACCGGCACGCGGATGTCAACGCTGATCCCGTTCATGCGGATGGGGCGCATGAACATCAACGCGATGCGATCACCCCGGTTGATGGCGATGCTGATGACGATGTCGCGGAAACGCATTTCCATTCGATGTCATCATTTTCTATTGCATTGATCGAGGCGGTGTTGCCGTCGCTGAAGCGACTTTCTTCTTCGGCCGATGCTTTTGCTCCGCCCGAATCGACGCCTGTGGCCAGCATTTGGCCACCCCCGCACCGACCACCCATCGCCTGAATCCCGTCGATACGCGCTGCCCTCAGGGCGGCGCGTGCATGCGTGCGTTTTTTCGATGATGGGAGAAGGACGTGGTTTCAAAACGATGGTGGACCCTGGCGTTGGCCGGGGCGGGATGCATTACCGCAATGGCGGTACATGCGCAGGATCTGACGCTGGACGAGGCCGTACGGCGGACGCTGGAACGAAATACCTTGCTGCGCGCAGGCAACGCGTCGGTTGACTCTGCGCGACGTCAGGCTGAACTCGATGGCCTGGCACCGCCGCTCACGATTGGCGCCGAGTTGGAGAATGTCGCAGGCAGCGGCGCCGTATCGGGCATTCATGGTGCCGAGGCGACGTTGCGGCTGGGGCGCGTATTCGAGTTTGGGGGCAAGCGTTCAGCGCGGCAAGCGCTCGGCGCAGCGCAGGTTGCCCGTGCGCTCAACGCAGTCGATCAGCGCCGGGTCGAGCTTGCCGCTATCGCAACACGTCGATTCATAGAGGTGGCAACCAAGCAAGCGTACCTCGATCTGGCTACACGATCCTTGGCACTGGTCGGTGAGTCGCGCAAGGCGATCGTCTATCGGGTGCAACGTGGCCGCAGTCCCGAAGCAGATCTGCACCTGGCCGAGTTGGCAGTCATCCGCGCGGAGTTGGGGCACGAGGATGCCACCCATGAAGTGGCCAGCGCGCGGGTCAGTCTGGCGGTGCTGTGGGGCGCCACGGAACCCGACTTCGGGCGCGTGCTGGGGTCGCTCGACCAATTGCCGACCGTCTTGGACCTTTCGATGCTGGCAGAGCGCCTGCACAGCACTGCGGATTACCGCGCCTACGCACTCGAATTCGATCAGATCGACGCGCAGGCGCGAGTTGCCGCCACCAACGCCAAGCCCGATCTGCACGCTACGCTGGGAGTGCGTCGCTTCGAAGCGTTCGATGATCAGGCGCTGGTGCTCTCGGTCTCGATGCCGTTCGGCCTGAGTCAGCGCTCAACGCTCGGCGTTGCCAAACAGCACGCAGAGCGCGAGCGTCTGGAGGGCCAGCGTACCGATGCCGGGCTGGATGCCTACCAGACACTATACGGCCGCTACCAAGAGCTGCAGCACGCGCGTCACGAATTCGAAGCGCTGCGCGATCGCATGATCCCGGTCGCCGAGAAAGCTTTGACGGCGACACAGGCCGGCTACGACGACGCTCGTTTTTCCTTCATCCAGGTCGCGCAGACCCGCGCGGTACTGCTTGGCTTGCAGCGTGATGCCATCGAAGCTGCTGCGCGCTACCACCAATTGTTGGCCGACATTGAGCGCGCCACTGCCGCTTCCGGAGTTGCCCCATGAACACTGCCGCACTACGACTCACTGGGTTCCTCGGCGGCTGCATCGTGCTGCTGCTGGCCGCGTGCGGCGGCGATGCGCCGGCGCCCGCCGCGGCGGCGGATGATCACGGACCGGCCGCTGCACCCGAGTTCGAACGCGGGCCGCATCTCGGACGCATGCTGCGCAAAGATGATTTTGCCATTGAAGTCACGATCTTCGAGACCGGCGTTCCGCCGCAGTTCCGTCTCTACGCCTACACCAATGACAAGCCATTGGCGCCAGCCGCCGTGCAGGCAACCATCGTGCTCAATCGACTCGGCAACATCACCGATCCGTTCGAGTTCACCCCCGAAGGCGATCATCTGGCCGGCAGCGGCACCGTCGTCGAGCCGCATTCGTTTGACGTCGTAGTGACCGCCCAACACGGCGGTCGTAAGTATCGCTGGAGCTATGAATCATATGAAGGACGCACGACGATTCCAACGGCGATCGCCGAGGCCTCCGGCGTGACGATGGCGCTGGCAGGACCAGCACTGATTCGCGATGAGTTGGCGCTGATGGGTCAGGTCGCGATCAACGGCGATCGCTATGCCGAAGTCCGTGCAAGGTTTTCGGGACCGGTGCAGTCGGTGCGGGTCAATATCGGAGATAGCGTGAAAGCCGGGCAGACGCTCGCGACTGTCGAGAACAGCGATAGTCTGGTGACCTATTCGGTCACTGCACCGATCGGCGGCGTGGTGCTCGCGCGCCACACCAATGCCGGCGACGTCGCCGGTGCCGAGCCCTTGTTCGAGATCGCCGATCTATCCGAGTTGTGGCTGGAGTTGCATGCATTCGGTGACGATGCCGGTCGTCTGCGTGCCGGCATGCCGATCCAGATCGATCGGCCGCAGGGCGAAGCGATCGCGACAACGGTGCAGCGCGTTTTGCCGCTCGCCAGCAACGCCAGCCAGACGGTGATCGCGCGGGCTCTATTGCCCAACCCGGATGGCGACTGGCGCCCCGGCATGGCGGTGAGCGCCGATGTGATCCTCAATGAACGCGAAGTGCCGTTGGCGGTAAAGGTGTCGGCTTTGCAGCGCTTCCGTGACTTCACCGTGGTGTTCGCCAGGGTCGACGAAACCTACGAGGTGCGCATGCTCGAGCTGGGCGAGCGCGATGGCGAGCACGTCGAGGTGCTCGGCGGTATCGCACCGGGAACGAATTACGCCGTCGAGCAGAGTTTTCTGATCAAGGCCGATATCGAAAAATCCGGCGCCAGCCACGACCACTGAGGACGATGCCATGCTCGAATCCATTATTCGGGCCGCCATTCGCCATCGTTGGCTGATGCTGGTCCTCGCCGGCGCGCTGGTCGCGCTCGGCATGCACAACTACACCCGCCTGCCTATTGATGCTGTTCCCGACATCACCAATGTGCAGGTGCAGATCAACACGGAAGCCTCCGGCTATTCGCCACTGGAGGTAGAACAGCGTCTGACCTATCCGATCGAGACCGCGCTGGCGGGTCTCGCAAAGCTCGACTACACGCGTTCGATTTCCCGCTACGGGCTGTCGCAAGTCACCGCAGTGTTCGACGACGACACCGATGTCTACTTCGCGCGGCAACAGGTCACCGAACGCTTGCAGCACGCCAAGAGCCAGCTGCCTCCGGGTGTCGAGCCATCGCTGGGACCGATCGCCACGGGCCTGGGCGAGATCTTCATGTACACCGTCGATTCGGTCGAAGGCGCAACAAAGAGTGATGGCACACCCTGGTCGCCCACGGATCTGCGCACCTTGCAGGACTGGGTGATCCGCCCGCAGCTGCGGCATCTCGAAGGCGTCACCGAGGTCAACACCATTGGCGGCTACGTGCGTCAGATCCATGTGACCCCCGACCCGGCGCGGCTGGTTGCATTCGGATTGGGTCTGCGCGATGTGATGGACGCGATCGCCAGGAGCAATGCGAATGCTGGCGCGGGCTATATCGAGCGCAGTGGCGAGCAATATCTGATCCGCGTGCCGGGGCAGCTTGCCGAGGCCAGCGAACTGCGCGACATCGTCGTGGCACACCGCGAAGGAATTCCGGTGCGGCTGCGCGAGATCGTGCAGATCGCCGAGGGCAAGGAACTGCGCACCGGTGCGGCTACGGAGAATGGCCGCGAAGTCGTGCTCGGCACGGTATTCATGCTGGTCGGTGAGAACAGCCGAGCGGTGGCCCAGCGCGCTGCCGAGCGATTGTTGAAGGTAAATGCCAGTCTACCGGAAGGCGTTTCAGCGACCGCTGTATACGACCGTACGCAACTGGTCGACCGCACCATCGCGACCGTGCAAAAGAACCTGCTCGAGGGAGCACTGCTGGTGGTTGCCGTGCTGTTCCTGCTGCTGGGCAACTTGCGCGCGGCACTCATCACTGCGGCAGTAATTCCCGCCACGATGCTGCTGACCATCACCGGCATGGTTGAAAATCGCGTATCGGCCAATCTAATGAGCCTTGGCGCGCTTGATTTTGGCCTGATCGTCGATGGCGCGGTAATCATTGTCGAGAACTGCCTGCGCCGATTTGGTGAGCAGCAGCATCGGCTGGGCCGCCTGCTGTCTCGTGAGGAGCGTTTCGAATTGGCAGCCACGGCCAGTGCCGAGGTGATCAAGCCGAGCCTGTTCGGCCTCTTCATCATTGCGGCCGTCTATCTGCCAATATTTGCGCTCACCGGGGTTGAGGGCAAGATGTTTCACCCCATGGCCTTCACCGTCGTG
>JANMSL010000473.1:0-8017 GCA_031389245.1 Lysobacterales bacterium
GCACTCTCCTATGGCGCGGTCGATCCGGTAGGGCGCGTTGATCAGGGCCATGCCGCAGCCATTGAGCCGCAGCGCTGAGTTGTCCGGGTGCAGAAGCAATTCGGCGATCAGGATCTTGCGCAGTCCGCTCGCTTGCAGCCAGCGGTGAAACGGCACGACATGCTGGCGCAACTTGATCGGATACCAGATGGCAAATACGCCGTTGGGCCAGCGCTCGATCGCTGCGCTGATGCTGCGCTCGATCACCCGGAATTCTTCCGCCTGCGCTTCGAAGGGTGGATCGATGAGTACCAGGCCGCGTTTTGCCTTGGGCGGCAGCAGTGCACGCAACGCCTGATAGCCATCGCGTTGGTGCACGGCAACGCGGCCATCACCGCGGAACAGATTGCGCAGTTGCACGTACTCGGCTTCCTGGATCTCGCACAGGTGCAGCTGGTCCTGATCGCGCAACAACGCCGCCGCGATCGCTGGAGACCCAGGGTAAAAGCCTTCGGGCGCCGGGCCGGCACTGCTGGTTTGCGATCGCACCAGATTCAAATAGGCGTGCACCAGGGTGGGCAGACGTTCGACCGAGAACAGACGCTTGATTCCGTCGCGGAATTCACCGGTCTTCTGTGCCTCGATGCCGCCCAGGTCGTAGCGACCAGCGCCGGCGTGTGTGTCGATAAAGGCAAAGGGCGTTTGCTTGGACTTCAGCGCCTCAAGGCAGGCTACGAGTACGACGTGTTTGAGCACGTCTGCGAAATTTCCGGCGTGATATGCGTGGCGATAATTCAATGGCTGTTCTCACTGGCGACGCCCCGAGTATGCGGGTTTGTCACTGTGAGCCGCAACGGCCAGCGCTGCCACGCACAAGCACAGCGTTTGGGTCTAGACCAGGAGCAAAGAAGCTGCGGCGAGCGTTGCGCCAATCGCGAATGCGGCGAGCACATCGGTTGGGTAGTGCAGTCCCAGAATCACTCGCGACAACGCTACCAACAGGGTGAAGGGGACCAGTATCCAGGCCAGCGCAGGGTAGTAACTGCAGGCCACCAGGCTGAAGGCGGTTGCATGCAGCGTGTGCCCCGAAGGAAAGCTGAACTCGTCCAGCGGCGCGATGTGTGCCTGGATCGACTGATACTGTGCAAATGGTCGCGGTCGTTGCGTCCAGCGCTTGAGGCTGCGATAGAGCAACCAACTGATGAGACCGATCGCTGCCAGGTGCAGTGCTGCCATCAGTCCAGTGGTTCCCCCCAACGAGGCGAGGCCAAAGATCAAGGCGTACCAAACCGGACCATCGCCGAGTCGACTGACGCAGCGAAACACGTTTCGAGTGGGTTGGCTGCGACCCCACCGATTCAATGCATGGCAGACACCGACCTCTGGCTTGGCGATCCAGGCACGCAGCCAGGCGCTGGCGGCGCTCATGCGGCCTCCTCGACCGGGTCAGGAATCAGCGCCTGCAACAGGCGCAGGGCGACCTGACGCTGGTCCAACGCGGTCAGCGCTTTACGCGCAAGCAATCCCATTTCGGAGCGCTGTGCGCGGTCGTCAGCGAGTTGCGCGGCAGCAAGGATAAATGCTTCGCCGTCAGCGAAAGTGACCGTGCGCCCGGAAACCCCATCATGGATGTGCTCGCGCGCTGCGGCGTAGTCGAATGCAACTACGGGCAGGCCACTGGCCATCGCTTCCAATGTTACGTTGCCGAATGTGTCGGTCAAACTGGGGAACAGGAACAAATCACCGCTGGCGAAATGTTGCGACAGCTCAAGGCCGCGACGCACTCCGCAGAAGACATGTTCGGGGTGACGCACGCGCAGCTCGGGCAGGGAGGGGCCATCGCCCACCCAGATCATTTTCGCCAGTGGCTGTGACTGGCGTATGCGTTCGAAAGAACGTGCGACCAGATCCAGATTTTTTTCCGGGGCAAGTCGGCCGATATGCAGTACGGCCAGTGTCTCCGGGTGCAGTCCCCAAGACGCGCGTAGCGCAGGATCGCGGTGTTTGGGATGAAAGCGTTCGCAGTCGACAGCGCGTGCCAGGTGACCCAGCTTGTGGAAGCCCTGAGCGCCAAGCGCGTCCATCAGCTGCTTGGTCGGCACCAAAGTGAGATCGGCACGATTATGGAAGCGGCGCAGCCAGGCCAGCACGATCGGGCTGAGCATGCGCGCACCGTAATGCGCCACATAGTCATCGAAGCGGGTGTGGAATCCGGTAACGACTCGAACGCCCATTTCGCGCGCAACGCGCACCGCTGACCAGCCCAGCGGTCCTTCAGTAGCAACATAAACCGCATCGGGTCGCTGCTTGCGCCAGTTGCGCCGGAACACACTGGCGCTGGGCAGCCCCAGACGCAGGTCCGGGTATCGCGGCAAGCGAATGCCGCGCACCAGATTCTGCTGCAGTTCGCTGTCCACCGGCACCACTTGATCCGCAGTTTGCATCGGGCGGGTCAGTTCGATCTGGTGACCGAGCGCCTGCAACTGCTGCACGAACTGCTGCACAGTCAACGCGACACCGTTCACTTCTGGTGGCCAGGTTTCGGTGACTACTGCGATACGCATGTAGGAGTTCCCGTTTCTGGACGCAGTCTGCTTCACGCACATTGCGGTGCCGTGAAGTATGTGTTCCAAAACGGTGACAGCTGCCGCGGTGGTTCAGGACGCCTGTGTCCCCACGACCAGTTTCATGCCGATGTCCTTCAGATAATTACGTTCCTGGTCCAGATCAGTCCGCGTCAGCGGATGGGATTCAAGCCAGTGCTGCGGCAAGGTGATGTTGAGCACATCGCCGCGTGCCTCGGCCACCAATCGTGGCGGGTGCTCGTCGACGCGCGCACGATGCAGCAGTGCAGCAAGGCGCAGAAGTACCATTACCCGGCGCGCCGGTGTCGAAGCACGTGCGGACAGGGCGCGCAGTTTGCTCGTGGGCGGATTGCGCCGGTGCCCGCGTACAATCGTGGCCAGTACCTCCTGGTCGAAACGGGTGAAGCCGGCGAGGTCGGAGTTTTCCAGCAGATATTCGGCATGCTGATGATGTTGGCTGTGTGCGATTGCGAGCCCGATCTCGTGCACGCGCGCGGCGAACTGCAGCCAGGCACGGTGCTCGTCGTCGAGATTCCAGGTCTGCGCGACCTGATCGAACAAATGCAGTGCCATCCGTTCCACCCGCTTGGCTTGCGCCGCATCGACCGCGTAGCGCTGTCCCAAGCCCTCAATGGTGGCAAAGCGTGGATCGATTTCGGCGGCGCGTCCGAGCATGTCATAGAGCAGGCCTTCACGCATCGCAGTCTCAGCTACCTGCACGTTCTTGATCCCAAGCGTCTCCATCACTGTGTCGAAAACCACGAAACCACCGGCAATGATCGGCCGACGATCTTCCTGCATCCCGGGAAGATCGAGGCGATCGACATGGCCCGCGGTCAGCATTCGCTCGCGAATTTCATTGACGCTGGCGCGTGTGATGGTGCCCTCGCGGTTGCCCAGCGCGCGCGCGATGGATCCGATGCAACGAATGGTTCCGGACGAACCATAAACATTCTTCCAGCCGCGTGCGCGAAAGTCCGCGGCAAATTGCTGCAGTTGGAGCGCGATGCTGGCCTGTGCGCCTTCATAGCGCTTGCGCGTAATCGCGCCTTCTGCGAACCACTCCAATGAACCGGCGACGCAGCCCATCTGCAGGCTTTCGCGCTCGATGGTTTCGAAGCCTTCACCGATGATGAACTCAGTGCTGCCACCACCGATGTCGATGACCAGACGCCGATTGCCGTCGTCTTTGAGTCCGTGCGCCACGCCCAGATAGATCAGACGCGCCTCTTCACGACCGGAAACGATTTCGACTGGATGGCCCAGTGCGGTTTCCGCGGCGATCAGGAACGCGCGTGGCGAAGCAAGTCGTCGCAGCGTCTGTGTTCCCACAACCCAGACGTGGTCGTCTGGCAGGTGGGCAAGGCGCTGGCCGAATACAGCAAGGCAGGCGAGGGCCTCACGGCGCTTCGCGGGCGACAAGGTGCCGTCCTCGCTCAGCCCGGCGGCGAGACGTATCGATTCACGAAGCCGATCAATGACCCGGATCTGACTGTGCTCAATGCGGGCCACGACCAGATGAAAACTGTTTGATCCCAGATCGACTGCTGCAATCTCATCGCCATCGCTGAGGGTGCTGGTCACGAGTCGACCTCAATGACAGAGCTTGGCAAGGAGGGCTTGTTGAGCTGAATGCGGCATGCCTTCGCCCAAGGCGATACGCACGTAGGCGCCGTCCGAGTTGAGTTGCCAGGATTGCAGATTGTCGGCGAGGTAGTTGTCGATTTCTTCCTCGCTGACGCGCTTGGCCAGGGTCTCGTCCATGATCGGAAAGCTGACTTCGATCCTGCGCAATAGATTGCGGTCCAGCCAATCGGCGCTCGAACAATACGTCTCCGGGTTGCCATCGTTGGCGAACCAGTAGACGCGGCTGTGCTCGAGAAATCGGCCGATCACGGAGCGCACTGAAATATTTTCGGACACCCCGGCAATGCCGGGACGCAGGCAACAGGTGCCGCGTATGACCAATTCGATCTTCACGCCAGCACGGGAAGCCATGTACAGACTTTGGATCACCTGAGCTTCATTCAGATGATTGAGCTTGGCCCGGATGGCGGCAGGTTTACCAGATTGCGCAAGCGCTGTTTCACGGCCGATCTTCTGCAGCAGGGTTTTGTGCAGGGTGAATGGTGCCTGCAGCAAGTGCTTGAGCTTGATCAGCGGACCCAGCCCGGAAATCTGCTGGAACATTTTGTGTACGTCTTCGCCGATGTCTGGCTGGCAGGTGAGTAGCGCCAGATCCGTGTAGGCGCGCGCTGTGCCGGCATGATAGTTGCCAGTCGACAGGTGAACATAACGCCGCAGCCCAGTAGGTTCACGACGCACAATCAACAGCATTTTTGCGTGCGTCTTGTAGCCAACGACACCGTAGACGACTTGAGCACCGGCCTCCTGCAGACGATCGGCGAGATTCAAGTTGGCCTCCTCGTCAAAACGAGCGCGCAATTCGATGACAACGGTGACATCTTTGCCATTGCGCGCAGCGTCGATCAAATAGCCGACCAAGGGAGAGTCTGTGCCGGTCCGATACAGCGTCTGCTTGATCGCCATGACTTCGGGATCGGTACTGGCCTGTCGCAGTAGGTCCAGCACGGTGACAAACGAGTCGAATGGGTGGTGCAGTAGGACGTCGGACTCACGAACCGCGTCGAAGACACTGGCAGCGGCCACCAGACGCGGCTGAATGCGCGGAGCGAATTTTGGAAATTTCAAGTCGGCGCGGTCGGTCATGTCGTAGACAGCAGATATTCGGCTCAGATTTACCGGTCCAGCGCAGCGATAAATGTCGTCTTCGTTCAACTCGAAGTTCGCCATCAGAAATTTCAGCGTGGTCTTGGGGCAGGTATCCGCAACTTCCAGGCGCACAGCCTGGGCAAATCCGCGGCCATGCAATTCGTCTTTCAAGGCGTGCGCCAGGTCGTCGGTTTCGTCTTCGTCGACGATCAACTCACCATTGCGGGTGACGCGGAACTGGTACGCACCCTTGACCAGCATGCCTGAGAACAGTTCGTCGACGAATTCGTGCAGGATGCTCGACAGCAATACGAAGTCCTGCGATTTGTCGCTGATCTCGCCCGGCAGCTTGATTACCCGCGGCAACGATCGCGGCGCGCGCACAATCGCCATATGCCCCTCACGACCAAACGCGTCCTTGCCCTTGAGCACTACAGCGATATTCAAACTCTTGTTGAGAATGCGCGGAAACGGGTGCGCAGGGTCCAGTCCAAGCGGTGACAGCACTGGAAGAATGTTGTCCTGAAAATACGCTTGCAGCCAGCGCCGCTCGCGCACATTCCATTCGTCACGCATCAGGATGCGGATGCCCTGTTTCTTCAATGCCGGGCGTAGCGTTTTGTTCCACAGCTGGTACTGGGCGTCGACCAGGTCGAGCGCGCGCGTGCGCACGCGATTGAAAGTTTCCAGTGCGCTGAGACCGTCGGGAGTCGGTGGTCCACCGCCGTAAACGATCTGCTGCTTCAATGCGGCGACACGGATCTCGAAGAATTCATCGATATTGGTGGAACAGATGCATAGAAATCGCATGCGCTCCAGCAGTGGCAAGCTGGCGTCCTGCGCCTGGGCAAGTACGCGCGCGTTGAATTCGAGCTGCGACAGTTCGCGATTGATGTACAGCCCGGCGTCGCGCAGATCACGCGGCTCTACCTTGCGGGTCATGGCGACTGCTCGCGCAGCAGCAGACCGCGCTGCCGCACTGCTTGAACGATTGCAGGAATAGTGATGAAAAGTGATAGAGACAGAACGGCGGCGTCGCGAAAGTGACGCTGAATATTATTGCGGATCATGGCGTGACGGTCCTGTCTGGTTTTGCACCCTGCCGGGTGCGCATTGAAGCAGATGTGTCGCCGGCCGGGGCAGCGGCATCGAGACGAACGCTGGGGAAATCGCAGAAGAACGTGCTGCCAACGCCAAGCGCGCTGTCTATGCGCAGTTTTGCCTGATGCAGCATCAGCACATGTTTGGCGATTGACAGTCCCAGGCCGGTGCCCCCCTTCTCTCGGGAGCGGCTGGTAGAGACACGGTAGAAGCGTTCGGTGATGCGCGGAAGGTGCTCCGGAGGAATGCCTTGCCCAGTGTCGCTTACGCTTAAGCAAGCGCCATCGGGCAGATCGCGCCAGGCGATGTCGATGCTGCCGCCAGGTGGGGTATAGCGAACGGCATTGAATACCAGATTGGAAAATGCGCTGTGCAGGTCTTTGGTGGAACCGATCAGGTCAGTTTGACTGGCGAGCTGGATGTCGATGCGATGCTGCCCTGCCGACAGCGCTTCTGCCTCTCGTTTGAGCAGAGACAGCATGGCGCTCATGCTGACCGGTTCGTCGCGCTGACCTTCCTGTGCATCGAGTCGCGAAAGGGTCAGCAGGTCCTCGACGATCTGCGTCATGCGCATCGACTGCCGGCGCATCTCCAGGATCATGCCACTGGATTCGGGGAAGTCCTCAGGCTCTATTAGATCAAGATAGCCATGGATCACGGTCAACGGTGTGCGCAGTTCATGCGACACATTGGCAACGAAATCGCGACGCACCTGTTCCAGCTTGAGCAAGGTGCTGATATCTCGCACTACAAGCAGCCATTGCCGCTCCGCATAGGGGATCAGCCGCATGCTCAGGCGAATGTCGCTGTCGACCGGCGCCGGCACATCGATCAGCGGCTGATCGATCTTTTCGGCGCTCAGCCATTCCAGTATCTGACGGTGTTGAATCAAGTGATCAATGACTTGGCCGCGATGGCGGTGCTTGTCCAGTCCCAGCAGGCGACGTGCCGACGCATTTGACCAGACCAGCTGGCGAGTGTTGCTCAACACCATCACTCCGTCGGGCAATGCCTCTGCCGCTTCGCGATAAGCACGCATCAATTGCACCAGGCGGCGACGGCGTTGCTTGCCAGCCTGGTGACGCGAATGCACATAGCTGGCGATGTCGCTCCAAACGCCCATGTCAGTGGGCGGGGCATTGCGATTGCGGCCCATCACCCAGCGCTGCAGACGCATCAGGCTGCTGAGTGACCAGACAACATAAATGGCAAATGCACAGACCAGCGATTCGGTGAAATATCCCAACCACCATCCGACCAGTGCCGACGCAGCGATCAACACGGCGAGGCGCCCGATGGACACCTGCCAGGAGTACGAGCGCAAGAATTGCAGATCAGTATCGGGCATGGCGATAGTGTAGCTGCGGTGTTGTCAGCCCCGTCATTTCAGGCCCGTCACTAACCACGGGGACAAGGAACGGATGCAGGCCTGTATCCCAATCGGCGGCGAGACCGGGCGCGAGATGGCGTTGCTAGGGAACATCTGAACAAGTCCGGAGCCGAGATAGCCCCCTGAGTCAGGGGGCGAAAAACCGCAGGTTTTTTGCGGTTTGGCAAGCACTAAGTAGTGTGGCGAAGACAAAGTGACGACTTATTCAGACCATCCCTAGATCAGTATG
>JANMSL010000513.1:0-6465 GCA_031389245.1 Lysobacterales bacterium
ATTCGTTGCAACCGAACTAAATGCCATCAAACCGTTATCCGAGATCGCACGCGCACCGCTCACGGTTGCGGCGTCGGCCTGCAACAAGTCCGCGTTCAATGAGGTGCGAGAGATCGCACCAGTGATTAGGTCTTTAACAAAGCTATCGGCCAAAGCGTTGCTGTCACCTGGAACAAGGTTGCTCATCGTGCAGCTAAAGCCCACATAACGACCGTCACCGCTGATGCTGGTCGGGCCGCTGCAATCGCCGCCGCTGCCCTGTGCACCGCTGGCATCGGTGCTGACGCGCTGGACGCTGCCGTCGTGTACATCAACCACAAACACATCGATCGCGGCATTGGAATCGCCGACGACTAAATTGCTCGCCGCCGAGCTAAACGCGATCAGGCGGCCGTTGCTGCTAATGCTCGGGTTGTCGCTAGCGCCATTTGGCTCGGCACCACCGGTGCCGACGCTGGCGCGCAAAATCGAACCATCCAGCAAACTTTTGACGTAAATATCGCGTGTGGCGCTGGTGTCGCCGATGACTAGATTGGTAGCTTCAGAGGTGAACACCGCGCGCGTCGTGTCGCCGCTGATTTGCCCGTTGAAATTGTTGCCATTGGCCAATGCGCCGCTGGCACTGGTGCTGACGAGGGTGGTGGCATTGGTGCTGCGATTTTTGAGGATGACGTCCTCGCGGCCGTTGTTGTCACCGGCGACCAAATTGCTATCGGCGGCATGAAACAACACCATAAAACCGTCGTCGCTAATGGCGGTGCCGGGGCGCAATACATTGCCGACCAGCGCCACACCATTGCTGCTGTTACTGACCCCGTGGAGCGCGCCGGTCAGCCGGTTTTTGACGAAAATGTCGGGAACGTTATTGGCGTCACCGGGAAACAAGGTGCTGGCGGCACTGCGAAAGGCCAGCCATACGCCGCCGCCGCTGAGGCTAGGCGAATCGCTGGCGCCATTCGGGATTGGCCCGCCGTCGCCGATGCTGACCCGCGTGGTGGTACTAGTCGCCGGAATGCGCACGAAAACATCGCTAAAGCCGTTGGTATCACTGCTGATTAAAGTGGAAGCCGCCGAGGCAAACGCAATCACGCTGCCATCGCGGCTGATGCTGGCCTCTGCGCTCGCGCCATCGACGCGTGCACCGAGGTTGACCGCGCTGGCGCGCACACTGGGCACGAGCAAACGATCGCGCACAAATACATCGACTAACCCGTTGCTGTCGAAACGCACCAGATTGGTCGCCGCAGATTGAAAGCTTACAAAGCGTCCATCCGCGCTGATCGCCGGCAGCTCGCTGGCGCCACCGAGCGCCTGCGCCCCAACAGGATCCTGATTGATTCGGGCTACGGCATTGGTTTGGCGATCTTTCATGAAGATATCGCTCAAGCCATTGCTATCCCCGGCTACTAGATTATTGGACGACGATCTGAACACCACATAGCGCGCGTCACCGCTGATCGCTGGCGATTCGGACCCGTTGTTGCCGCCCACTCCGGCACTGGTGACACTGATGCGCTCGATCGCGCCGGTGGCGATGTCCTTGACGAACACATCGAGGTTGTTGTTGACGTCGCCCGGTACCAGATGCTCGGAGTAAGAGGTAAAGGCGACATAGCGTCCGTCGGCACTGATCGAGCCAGCAAAACTGGCATCGGTCGGGTCTAACCCACCGGCACCGATGGCATTGGTGCTGACAAAGGCGAGGCTGCGTGTCAATCGATCTTTGCGCCAGACGTCGACCGTGTCGTTGTTGTCGTTCGGCGCGAAATTGAACGCCTGCGAGCTGAAGGCCACGTAGCGCCCATCGGCGCTGATGATGCTGGGACCTACACTCCGGAAATCGCCGATCTCGTCATCGCTGTTGCTGCTGACGACGTCGAGGGCGCCGGTCTGCAAATCACGCACATAGATATCGTTTTGGATCTGGGTGTCGAGCGGGCTCAACTGGCCGTCGGTCATGAACGCGACATAGCGCCCGTCAGCGCTCAGGGACGGGGCGAGATTGACAAAAAAATCGTTGGCTGCGGTGTCCTGGCTGCCATCGGATCTGAGCGTGGCGCGCACGATGCTGCCATCGCTCAAGTCCTTGACGAACACGTCGACGACATTGTTGGTATCGCCCGGGACCAGGTTGCTGGCGAGCGAACTGAACGCCACGAAGCGGCCATTGGCACTGATCGCCGGCTCGCGACTGGCACCATTGGCTTCGCCACCACTGGCGCTGGTGCTGATTCGGCGCACCAGGCCTGAGCGTTGGTCGCGGATAAAGACATCGCTGGCGGCGTTGCTGTCGCCGTTCACCAGTTGTGTGGCCATCGAGGCAAACACCACGAAACGGCCGTCGGCGCTGAGCGCCTGCGAGACGGAACTTGACGCACCGTTGCTGTCGGGGGCACCCGCAACCGGATTGGAAATCAACTGTGGAAAGCTCGGCGGCAGCACCGTTTGCATCACCGGCACCGAGGTGCGCGACGGATAGTTGGCATCGCCCGGCCAGCTCGCGACCAGGCTACGCGCACCCGGCGTAGTGCCAAACCAAAAACACTCGCTGGCCGGCAGCAGGATCTGGCATTGATCGACGCCATCGCTCACGGTGATCGTGCCGGTCGGTGCGGGCGCGCCCAAAAATGCCGATACATCCAAATCGACCGTGACGTGCACACCTTGCTGCACGCGGCTGCTGGCCGAGTGATTGCGCACAAGCGCAAAGCGCGCAACCGATTGGGTAGCGGTACCGCTGCTTGGCGCCCAGACATTTTGTGCGCCATAACTGGCGCTCAAGCTGCGCGCACCGGCGCGCAAGGGATAGAGTGTGCAGCTACCGACTTCTGCAGCAACGCCCAACAAGATGATGGTGCAGCGCGCGCTGAGCGGATCGCTGGCTGGGCCGTCCAGCACCTGCACCACGCCGCTGGGGAGACCGCCCAAATCGGGTGTTTCGCGCACCGTCACTTGCACTGCCACCGGGCCAAGCGGCTGCGATGGATTGGGCAGGTTGCTGGTAATGGTGGTGCTGGTCACGCGCCCGGCAATCACCTCGTGCGGACTGCTTGCGCTCACCGGCGGATAAGCGCCATCGCCGGAATAGCAAAACTGCATGTTCTTGCTGCCCACTGTATTGAAGCGCATCGAACAGCTATTGGCAGGCAGCGTGAGCAAGCACTGGTGTGCTGGATCAAAGGCTGCGCTGGCGCAATCGAACGCGTCTTTGACCGTAACCGTGCCGCTCGCGGCAGCAGGCGGTTGTCCCACTGGCGGCGCCAGCGTCCAATTGAAGCTGACCTCTGCGCCCACTGCGGAAGGATCCGGTGTATCGCCGATCGCGCTGAACACCAGCGTGCCGCTGCTGACGTGGGACTCGCTATCGCTGCTGCCATCAAAGCCGGCGTAGCCCAGATAGTCCGCGATCAAGGTTTTGTTGCCGCTGCGCAACGGGGTCAACAGGCATTCACCGATCTCGGCGGGCGTGCCAGCCAATGCGATCGTGCAAGCAGCCGTGCTCGGGTCGTGACGTGGGCCATCACGTACTTCGATCATACCGAGCGGATTGCCAGCGATCGGATTGCTGGGTGCTTTGGCGACCTGCACACGAACAGTGATCGGCGCAAGGCCCACCGAGGCATCCGGCAAGTCTGAAAGAATCGTGGTGACGGTGTTCGGCCCGGGGCTGAAATACCAGTTCACCGACGGGTTGAAGCGCATCCGCGTGTGGTACAAAGCCCAGTGATCGGGTTGCGCAGTCGATAGTCGATAGCTGCCCAGACTGGAGGTGGCAAACGCCGTGCTGGTATCAAAACGCACCGCGATTTGACAGGCCTCGCCCTGCGGATTAAGCGCGCGACCGCGGTACACCAGCTCGGTTCGGTAGTCGTCGCTGGTGCCTTGAATACCATCCAATCCAGCGCGCGCAAAACGAATCGTCGCCACGTCATCGTGCTGCAGGTGCCGCTGCACTTCATCTGCGCTGACGCCCTGTTGGGCAACCGCTTCGGCATCGACAAAGCCGAGCGCCGCCAGTACTTGACGATCACCATTGGCGGCAAAAAAATGTCCGCCGGGGAGAAAACTCAACACCCGGGCAAAGCTGCTCTCGTCGATGATCGCTGGCAGCACACCGGGATTGTTGACGCCCTTTTGATACCAGTGCAAATTGATGTCGTCGCCGCGCACGTCGTCCGCCGATCCGTGCAAACCATCGAGACCGGCAGCCTGATTGAAGACATTATTCGGTCCGTCGGCACTCTTGGTGCCTTCACTTTGTGCACCCGGCAAACCTGATTCATCGGCGTGATTCGGATGGGCGAGGCCGTGGTTGTGCATCAGTTCGTGCAGCAGCACCGATTCGAAATCGTACTGACCGCTGGGCAGGTCCGTGGTCGCGCCAAAAGCCAGCGTGTGGCTGCCCAGCGAGCGAAAGCGGTTGAT
The DNA here is from genome assembly GCA_031389245.1 of Lysobacterales bacterium. Classification (GTDB taxonomy): domain Bacteria; phylum Pseudomonadota; class Gammaproteobacteria; order Xanthomonadales; family Ahniellaceae; genus 0-14-3-00-62-12. Next base: position 4,426 of record JANMSL010000513.1, read on the forward strand.
GGTCGCAATGGCTTTGATCAGCGCCGGCTCGGCCTGCTCGGCCATCGCCTGATTCGCTTCAATGTCCATGCACACCCGAATCGGCGCCAGATCGCCGCCGAAGCCGGAAAAATTGCGCGCATGCATGCGGATGTCAGGAAAGGCTTCCTCCGCCACGACAAAAGCGCCAGCATGACCCAGCGTCGAACAACCCAGCAAGGCGATGGCGACTGCAACTCGTGTCGATAACTGCATGTTCATGCTGCAACTCCCATCATTTTTTGCACACGGTGGCGCCGGTTGAGCGCCGATTGTTTGCTGCCAGCAGTCCAAAGCAGCGGGGCTCGCCCGGCTTACTCAAATGCATTGCGAAAGATGCCGCGCAGATCCGGGCCATCGGTGGCAACGTTGTTGCTCAGACTCGGATCGGTGATACCCGCTGGCGGGGTCACCGAGGCGATGTTGGAGACCGGGGTTTCCGGCCCAACGATCGGCAACGCGCTGAAGCTGATTTGCACCGATGAACCGGCCGGCAGGTCGAGCAAGGCATCGAGCGCACCCGTGCCACTGGCGGGGCTTGGACACGCCGCGTTGTTCAGCGCTGTGCAGTTCCAGTTTGCAGCGCTGAAGTCCGGCGCCAGCGCGTCTTCCACGCGCGCGCTGATCACGGCTGCTGGGCCAGGATTGCTCACGATGATCAGGTACTCGACGTAGGTACCGCCGTTGACGAAGGCAGTGCCGTTGGACTTGCTGATGGACAGATCGGCGCTGGAGCCAGAGCTGCCCGGAACCACGCCCAACGCGGCCGATGGCAGGCTCGAACCGACCGCATTGCGAGCACGCACGGAGCAGCGATAGACCAATTGGTTACTCAGACCGCTCACTTCGATCGGCGACGCATTGCCGGTCGCGGATTGCGCCCCTGGAGTGCAGCTTGCGGTGTAGTCAAGGATGGCGCTGCCGCCGTTGTTGGCAGGCGCGTTGAACGCGATGCGCGCTGCGCTGTTCAGTGGCGTGGCACTGCCAATCACCGGCGCGTTCGGTACCGAAGTAATCGCCACATTGTAGACACGTGTTCCGATGAACGCATTGGTATCGCTGGCAGTGACGGTGAAGCTGGCGAGACTCTGAGCCGTCGGCGTGCCTGCGAGCAGTCCGCCGCTGCTCAGATTCAATCCGCTCGGCAGGCTACCCGCTGTGACCGTGAAGCTGTGTGGTGGCAAGCCGCCGCTGGCGACCAGTTGCACTGGGCCATACCCCGCACCGACCATGCCGCTGGGTAAGTCGGGGGTGATGATGATGGTCGGGGCAATCACCGCTTGGCCGCCCGCAAGTGTGCCGAAGCTGGCGGTATGCGCCGCATCGCCGGTGTAGTCGGCGGTGATCACGCGCGTACCGGTGCTGGCGAACGTGGTGGTGCAAGCCGCGCTGCCCGTGCCGATTGCCGCTGCGGTGCAACCGTTGATTGGCACGGCATCGGCGGCGAAGGCGATGCTGCCGCTGGCACTGGTGGGTGTCAGCGTTGCGGTAATCGTTACCGTGGCACCAGCGATCGCAGGGTTGGCACTGGTCTGCAATTGCAATGTCGTCGTCGCCTGCGGCGTCACTTCATTGGACAGTGCGGACACGGGGCCAGTGCCGATCGCATTCACCGCGCTGACACGACAGCGAACCGGCACACCATTGGGCATGCCGTTCACTGTGATGGGTGAGGCTGGGCCGCTGGCGGCAGCTGAGCACAAGGCGTTGTACAGGGTAATGGGACTACCGCCGTCGTTGGCCGGTGCGATGAACGTGATCGAGACGCTGGCATTGCCTGCGGTCAACACGCCAATGATGGGCGCATCGGGCAGCGAACGCAGCGTGATGCTGTAGGCCCGGTCGCCGGTGAAGCCATTGGCATCGGTCGCGGTCACGGTGAAGTTGTAACTGCCGCGCAGTGTCGGCACACCCGAGAGCAGGCCCGCGCCGCTCAGTGTCAGTCCATTGGGCAAGCTGCCGGCAGTAATGGCAAATGCGTGCGGTGCCGCGCCGCCGCTCGCCAGCAACTGCACCGGACCA
>JANMSL010000519.1:0-8448 GCA_031389245.1 Lysobacterales bacterium
GCTCATGATCGCGTCCAGATCGACCATCGCCGCTACCGCCTGCCCGTGCTGAAGATGATGATTGAACAGCCAGGTTCGCGTGGGCACATCGCGCGGCAAGCGACGCGCGGCGATCCGATAGAGGGCGTACGCCTGCTTCACGTCACCTTCGGCCTGCGCTGCACGCGCCAGCAGCCGATACGCGCGCGACTGCAACGGGTTGGCGTGCAGAGATTTGCGTGCCAGAGCGGTTGCGTCCGGCCACTTTCCGGCCTCGGCCAGTTGTTCGGCGCGCGCCGCCAACGCGAGTGAATGCTTCGGCCGCAGTGCCAGCGCTCGCTCGGGATCCCGCCGCGCGTAATGATCAGCGAGCCCCAGAGTCGCAGCGCGCCAGCCGATGGCGAGCAGTAGGGGCACTGCCAACATCAGCGCTATCCGGTGCACGGTCTGCTTGGTCACTGCGCTTACTCGGCCTGGTGGCGGATGCGTGCGATGCGTACGGCGCCGTCTTCGCGCCGCAGTTCAAAACGGATGTCCCCGCCAATACGTCGCGAACGCACGCTGCCAATCGGTGTGATCGAAGCATCGAACGTTGCAACCACCGCTACCATGTCGCCCTCACGCCACCAGCTGCGGTCACGCAGCAGCAGGTGTCGGGCCTGGCTGGACTTGAACAACTCCCGATAATCGTCGGCCAAACGCTTCGAACCATCGACGACATTGCGCGCGTCGCGGGTGAACAAGGCCATCAATCTGATCAGGTCACCCTGATCGTAGGCATTGCGGAACTGCCGCAGTAACTCGTCGACCAATAGTTCGTCGTCACTTCCGCCCACGTCAGTATCAGTACCCGTCGGCAAATTTTCTGCGGCCAGAACGGACTCCGGTGTCGTTGCTTGCTCAGCGCTGCTCGCGATAGCCGTCGGCGTCTGCACGGACTGGTCCGAGGCAGGTGAAGTCGAAGGCGACGATGCGCTGGGCAAATCCGCGCGCGTCGACACCCGCGCTTTTGCGACGTCGATCGATGCCGGACTGACCTCGGCCAACAGTGTGTCCGGCTCCGGGCGCACAACGGTAGGTTTGGCGACCGGCGCAATCAGAGGCGGATCGGTCAGTCCTGGATCGATCGCCAGCGCGTCGATCGACGGTGCGCCGCCCGAAGCCGTGACGATCGAGCCGATGTCGATCGAACCGCCGTCGACTGATTTGGCTCGCACGCGATTGTGCTCAGCTGCTGGACTCTGCTGCGTCATCGACACAGCAGCAGTCGGCGGCAGTGGTGGTACTGATTCCTCAAGCGCCGCCGACGGCAGGAGCTGCACGCTGTCCACTGGCACGGTCTCGGCAGCGCGCATGAAGTCTGCACTCGGGTCTCTCGGCAGCACCTCGCCCGAGAATGGCACGCTTGACTGATCCTCGAGCCCCACTCGCGGCGCTAGTTCGCGCACTTCCTCATCGTGCGCAACGTACATCAGGCCAAGAATCACCGCAGCCACTACCCCGAGGCCACCCAGAACGAAAGTAGGCAGGCGTCGCATGGTACGCGCCGACATGCGTTTACCCATCGGCAACCCGCCAGCCAAACCGGCGACGGTGAGCGGCATGCCGGCAACCAGGCGCGAATCCTCGTCCGCATCCGGATGCGCCGGACCGATGCGATCGTATTCGGCGCGGCCGTCGGCGCTTCGTAGATCGCGCCAGGCGCCGTTGACGCGATCCAGAAACACCGTCTGCCACGCATCCGAGTTGCGATCCGGATGCAGCCAGCGCACCAGCAATCGATAGTGCTCGCGGATGCGGGCGATCGGATCGTCACGATTGGCGCCCAGGATGCGGTAGCTGTCGATACCGGGCGTAAAACAGACTTGCAGCACGAAGAATTCGGCGGCGTCGAGCAGCTGGGCTTCGGACTCTCCGGTGAGCGTCACCGATTGCTCGATCGTCGTGCTGTCCATCGCGACCAGACGCAACAATGTGGTGATGTCGGTGGGAAACCGGGCAGCGCGCGCTGCTGGCACAGCGGCCGGCACCTTCACCAGATCCAGCGCATAACTCACTGCACTGGCGGCTGCGACGCTCATTGCCGCTCCAGCTTGGGCACGCCCTTGCCGCGATACGTGTAGTAGTTGTAGTCACCGTAACCGTAGCCATAGCCCGACTGGCGTGATTCAAACTTGGTCAGGATGCCGCCGACCACGAACGCCTGCGCCGCTTGCAGACGCTTGATGGCATTGCGGGCAACGCTGACCCGGGTCTCGCCCGCTTCCACCACGAGCAGGGTGGCGCGCGCGACGTTGGCAAGGATCGGCGCATCAGCGAGGCCGAGCACCGGCGGACCATCAATGATGATCTTGTCGAATTTGGCGCCGGCCACGGTCAGCAGCGACAGCATCTTGCTACCGGCGAGCAACTCGGCCGGATTGGGTGGCAGCGGACCGCTGGTCATCACCATCAGGCCACGGTCGCCGGTGGTGATGATCACATCGCTGGGACGCACGGCACCGGCCAGGAGATTACTCAGCCCCTTGGTGTTTTCAATCCCGAGTGTGCGGTGCAAGGTCGGATTGCGCAGGTCGGCATCAATCAACAACACGCGGGTACCCATCTGTGCAAAGTTACGGGCCAGGGTGAGCGCGGTTGTCGACTTGCCTTCGCTGGGAGTAGCGCTGGTGACCAGCAACGACTTGGGTGAACCCGTTGCAGTGGAGAACTGCAATGCCGTGCGCACCGACCGATACGCTTCGGAGAATGCTGAACGTTGGTCCTGCCACGCCTCCTGCGGCGTGATCTTTTTCAGCATCGGGATGACCCCGAGCACAGGCACACCCAAGTGTCGCTCGATGTCTTCGGGCGCCTTGAGCGTATCGTCCAGATACTCGAAGGCCAGTGCCAGCAAGACGCCCAGCAACAGACCGATAAGCGCGCCGATCACCAGATTGCCCTTGACGCTTGGCTTGAACTTCGAGCCTGGGATGGCGCGATCAACAATCGAGATATTGTTGGTGCTGACACCACCGGCGACGCCCACTTCCTTGTAGCGTTGCAACAGCCCGTCGTAGAGCTGGCGGTTGGTATCGACCTCACGCTTGTAAATGTTGTATTGGATGCTGCGATTCTGCAGATCGAGCACTTCCACCTTGACCGCGGCCATCTGCTCGTTGAGCAAGCGTTCCTGATCCTGGGCACCCATATAGTCGGCCTGGATCGCCGCTTTGATGTTGGCGATCTCGTCGACAATCTGCCTGCCGATCTCACCGATCTGACCCTTGAGCTGCAGCATCAGCGGATAGTCGGGTTTATACATGCGCAGCTTGTCCTGGTATTCGGCCATCAGCTTGCCGCGGCTTTCCTGCAAGGACTGGATGATCGAACTGCTACCGACATCGGCATACAACACCAAACCGCGCGAGGCCTGCGCCTGCCGCCAGCGCGACTCGGTACGGATGCGTTCTTCGCGCGCCTTGTCCAGAGCGCCATTGAGCGAAGCCAGCGACTGTTCCGAGAGTGAGCTCGAATCCTCGCCAACGCTGACGATTTGTTCGCGTTGCGCAAAGCTGACCAGATTGCGTTCGGATTCCTCGAGTTTGAGTCGAAACTCCTGCAGGCGCTCTTCCAGATAACCCTTTGCATATGAAGATGAATCGAAACGCCGCTCCAGATTGCTGGCGATGAAGGTTTCCGCCACGGCATTGGCAGCACGCTGGGAAAAGGCTCGATCCGGGCTGTCGTAATTGATTCGTACCAACCGCGAATTGCGCACCGGTTCGATCGACAGACCTTCCTTGAACAGATTCACCAAGGCGCGTTGCCGATCATCGCTGGGCGCGGATTGTGGTGCAGCACCCGAGGTGGATGACACCGGCGCCGTGCGCGTCGCGCCGTTTTCGGAAAACAATGCGGTCAGACGCCCCCACATCGTGCGTGGTTTCAGGCGCTCCAATTCGCCGCTCGCCGCCAGGCCCATCTGGTTGACGACGCGCTCGGCCAGGCTGCGACTCTTCAATAGCTCATACTGGGTCTGATAAAAATCGCGGTCGCCGGCGCCTTCCAGCGGGGTCATGGCGCCGACATCGACCACCTTGATGGTGTCGCGCTCGATTTGCAGGATGGCCGCTGCCCGATAAATCGGCGTGGTGAGGAGCGTGCCCACCAGCACGGTGACCAAAACGATCAACCAGGCGCCGAGTACGGTCCAGCGTCGCTTGAGCAGAATGCGCCAGTAGGCGCGCAGATCCATGTCGTCATGGGGCGCTTCCGGCTCGGGCGCGCGCAGGTCAAGGCTGATCGCCCGATGCGGATCGTTCGCCACCAACATCGGGCGTCGCGCCTCCAGCGCGACCGACAGGTGGCCTGAATGTCCAGCGTCATGCGGCTGTCTTGCCATGATTTTGGCCTGCTCCGGCGTGCTTCAGAACAAGAAGACTTCAAAACAAAAAGAAAAAACTCAGCATCGGCACGGTCTCGATGAACCGGCGCAACGCCGTCTTGGAACCTGACTGCTCAACGACAATGATGTCGTCGCCATAAACGCGCGGGTCCTCGGCATTGCCCGCACGGATTGCGGCGATATCGAACACCGCTGCCATCTTCTTGCCCTCGATCATACGGAAAACGACTATGCCCTGCGGGTTGGCAAGCGGATCGAGCCCCTGCGCCATGGCGATCGCCTGGATCAACGAGGTGCGCCCGGTCAACGGATAGATGCCAGGACTCTTGATTGCGCCCTCGAGCGTAACGCGCTGACTGGCAAATTCCTTGACGAACACACTGACCTGCGGATTCTGCAGATAGCGCTGGCTGAGCCGCGATGCGATTTCTGCTTCAAGCTCCTGCACGGTCTTGCCACCTGCCGCTACGCTGCCAATCAGCGGCAGAGATATCTGGCCGACGCTATTCAGGCGCACTGTGCGATTGAGATCGGTGACCTGGAATACGCTGATTTCGATCAGGTCCTGCGGGCCAACGCGATAATCGGAAACACCCTCGTAAGCGCCGCTGCTGGAGGTCGTATCGGGCGCGGGCAGACTGGTGGTCGAAGTGACGGCGCTCATCCGGCCTTCCGACCCGCCGCCAGGGCTGGCACAGCCCGACAGCAAGCCGATGGCGAAAATAGCTGGCAATAGCCGCAAAATATTCCAGTTCATATCCGATCCCGGGTTCCCGGCGACAGTATGTGCGCCGTCGCGGGAATTCGCAAAACAAAATAATCGATACGCGCGCAGGCTGATACCTGACCTGGCCGCGCTCGCCCGGTTTTACCGAAGCGTTGAGAATCGCCGCTTACGCCGCTCCCACTACAGTTATACCGGGTTGGGCCTGAAGGGAGCGCACACAAGCGAGTACGCACCGCACTTGCGAACAATGTTCACACACTGCGCACGGTCGCACCGGTTTGCAGCCAATGCCAGGCCGAGGCCACGATGCGATCGAGTGCCACCTGACGCGGCGTCCAACCCAGCAGCGCGCGCGCGCGCCTGCTGTCGGCAAACAGGCGAGCTGGGTCACCAGGGCGACGTGGAAGATTGCGCACCTGCACCCGCCGACCGGTCACGTGTTCGCAGCTGAGGATCACCTCGTGAACCGAAAACCCCTGCCCGCTGCCGATGTTTACCGCCACGCCTCCACCATCTGCGACACGACCCAGCGCGGCCAGATGCGCATCGGCAATATCCTCGACATGCACGTAATCACGAACGCAGGTGCCGTCAACGGTGTCGTAGTCAGTGCCGTAGACGGACACTGGGGTTTTATTGCGTATCGCCAGCAGCACACTCGGAATGAGATGTGTCTCCGGCTGATGCCATTCTCCGATGGCAGCGTCCGCAGCAGCGCCAGCCGCATTGAAGTAACGCAATGCCACATAATCGATCGCGCCTTGCGCCGCCACATCGGCAAGCACAGTCTCGAATGCAGCCTTGCTGCGTCCATATACGCTGATCGGCGCGATCGGCAATTCTTCATCCACGGGAACTCGGTCCGGCTGACCGTAGAGCGCGCAACTCGAGGAAAACACAATGCGGCGAACTTTCGCCGCTGCCATGCTCTGCAACAGGGTGATGCCGGCACTCACATTGTTGTGCCAGTAGTGCACCGGTTGAGTTTCGCCTTCACCGGCCAACGCACTGCCGGCCAGATGCATGACCGCCTGGATCGGGTACTTCGCGAAGACAGATTTCAGAAATTCGAGGTCACCTACATCGCCGCGCTCCAATGGTCCCCACTGCACCGCCCAGGCATTGCCGGTACTCAGGTCATCCACGCTCACCGGTATTCGACCCGCCGCGGACAGTGCCCGACAGACATGGCTGCCAATGTAGCCAGCGCCTCCAGTCACCAGCACGCATTCGCTCACGCAGCATGCACCGGAGTAGGAATGTCGCGACCGGCCAATAGCGCGTCGAAGTATTCGATAGTGCGCTGCAGCCCTTGCTCGAGCGCGATGCCCGGGGACCAACCCAGTTCGCGTCGCGCCAGGCTGATATCCGGTTGACGCTGCGTCGGATCGTCCGCGGGCAAAGGCATGAACACCAGTTGCGACCGGGACCCGGTAAGCGCGATCACTCTCTCTGCCAGTTCGCGGATGGTGAACTCGCCAGGATTGCCGAGGTTCACCGGTCCGGTAAAACCCTTGGGTGTGGCCATCAGCTTGAGAAAGCCATCAAGCAGATCGTCGACGTAGCAAAATGATCGGGTCTGCTGGCCTTCGCCATAGATGGTGATGGGCTCGTTCTTCAATGCTTGGACGATGAAGTTTGAAACCACCCGGCCATCGTTCGGATGCATGCGTGGGCCGTAGGTATTGAAGATCCGGGCGACTTTGATGTCGAGGCCGTGCTGGCGGTGATAATCAAAAAATAGCGTCTCGGCGCAGCGCTTGCCTTCGTCATAGCAGGAACGCGGGCCGATGTTGTTGACGTGGCCCCAGTACGATTCCGGTTGCGGATGCACTTTGGGATCGCCATAGACCTCGCTGGTCGACGCCTGAAAAATACGGCAGTCCAAACGCTTGGCGAGGCCAAGCATATTGATTGAGCCGTGCACGCTGGTCTTGGTGGTCTGCACCGGATCGTGCTGATAATGAATGGGTGATGCCGGGCAGGCCAGATTCCAGATTTCATCGACTTCGATGAACAGCGGAAAGGTGACATCGTGGCGCAGAAACTCGAAGCGTGGATGCGCCTGCAAGTGGGCGACATTGCGCTTGCTGCCGGTGAACAGGTTGTCTGCGCAGACAACTTCGTGACCCAGCGCAATCAGACGATCACACAAATGCGAACCGAGAAATCCGGCGCCGCCAGTAACCAGGATACGTTTGGTTGAAGCGTAATTGCGCATGCGTCACTTCTTTTGCCGGCGGCCCGTGGCCGCGAAGGTTGGCTTCACGTAATAACGTTCGCGGCGGCAGCTCGCTTCCCCATTCCCTGTTACGAAGAACGAACCGACCGGCCGCGCCCGATTCCATAATAGGCGATGCCGGCGTCCTCTGCGGCTTTGGGATCGAATATATTGCGGCCGTCAAACACCACAGGTGACTTCAGCGCCGAATGAATCAGTGCCAGATCGTGGCTCCAGAAAACCTTCCACTCGGTGACCACGGCCAAGGCGTCGGCGCCCTCGAGCGCCGCTTCGGCACTGTCGCAAAGCACCAGATCGGCGCGCTCGCCAAAAACGCGCTGCGCTTCGTGCATCGCCTCGGGATCATACGCGCGCACTTTCACCCCAGCGAGCCACAACTGTTGCAGCAAGACGCGCGAGGGCGCTTCGCGCATGTCATCGGTATTGGGTTTGAACGCCAGCCCCCAGACGGCAATCGTGCGTCCGGCAAGGGTGCCGTTGAAATGACCGTGGATCAGTTCGAACAGCCGGTGCTTCTGCGCACGGTTGACTGCCTCCACCGATTCCAGAATGCGTGGCGTGTAGCCATGCTGTCGCGCAGTGCGATCCAACGCCTGGACATCCTTCGGAAAACACGAGCCGCCATAGCCGACGCCGGGATAGATAAATGCGTAGCCGATGCGCGAGTCGGAGCCGATGCCGTGGCGCACGTGCTCGATATCGGCACCGACGCGCTCGGCAATGTTGGCGATCTCATTCATGAAGCTGATCTTGGTCGCCAACATGGCATTGGCGGCGTACTTGGTCAGCTCCGCCGAGCGTACGTCCATCAGCACCATGCGTTCGTGATTGCGGTTGAAGGGCGCGTAGAGACGCTTCATCAGCTCGATCGCCTGGGCGCTGTCGCTGCCAATGACGATACGGTCCGGGCGCATGCAGTCCTTGACCGCATCGCCCTCCTTCAGAAATTCGGGGTTGGACACCACATCGTGCGGCACACGCGCTTCGCGCGCCGAGAGTTCAGCCGCGATCGCAGCGCGCACCTGATCTGCAGTGCCGACAGGAACCGTCGACTTGTTGACCACCACCGCGTAGTGATCAAGGTGCTTGCCGATGCTGCGCGCTACCGCCAAC
>JANMSL010000580.1:0-2193 GCA_031389245.1 Lysobacterales bacterium
TGGTTCCGCAACGGTACGTATGCTTGATGATCTGGTACGCACCATCCCCGATGGTGTGCTGCTGACCAATATCAAGCAGAACGGTGAAGCATTGATCTTGGAAGGGATGGCGCAATCGCAGGCGCGTATTTCGAGCTACATGCGAAATCTGGAAACCTCACGCTGGCTATCCAAGCCGGACCTGCAGAAAAGTGAGGCAACGGGACCGGACAAGACTGCCAGGTACAAGTTCAGCATGATGGTGACCCTGCGCAAGTCCAAGGAAGAGATCGAGGCGGCAGAAGAAGCTGGCTCGGCGCTACCACCCGGTGGGGCAATCCCGCCGCCACCCTCGGGAGGCTGATTATGGCTTCGTTCGATCTTTCGAAACTTGACCGCAACAACTACGGCAGCTGGCCGATGCCGGTCAAGATGGCCGTCGCGTTCCTGGTGTTGGTCGTGGTTGCCGGCATCGGCTGGTATTTCATGGTCAAGCCGAAGCAAGAGCAGTTCACTCAGGATCAGGCGACAGAAAAAGAGCTGATGCGCGACTTCATCGACAAGCAGGGTCGAGTCGTCAATTTGGAAGAGTACAAACAGCAACTGGCAGACGTTGAAGATTTGCTGCGACAAATGGTTCGTCAGTTACCAAGCAAGACCGAAATGCCCGATCTTCTGGTCGATGTGTCGCAAACCGCGCTGTCCGCTGGCATTGACAACGAGCTTTTTGAACCCGGTCCGGAAGTACCTCAACAGTTTTATGCTGAGAGGCCCATTCAGTTGCGAATGGTCGGGACCTACCACCAGTTCGGTGCCTTCGTCAGCGGCGTAGCAGCGCTACCGCGCGTTGTGATCCTGACCATGCATGACGTGTCACTGAAACCCGTCCTCGCTACCAAGGGCAAAGATCAATTACCGGCAGGGCAGCTGGTACTCGAGGGCACGGTCAAGACCTACCGGGCGCTGGATGAAGACGAAATTGCCGCAGAAGCCGCAGCGAACGCGCCGGGCGGCGTGGTGCCAGCGCCCCCTGTGACACCGGGTTCTACCTGAGGAGCCAACATGATGAAAGTCCAATCCTCAAAACTGAACCAAGCGCTAGGGCGATTCGGCCTTCTGACACTGCTCATGAGTTTAAGTGCCTGTGTGCCGGGCACACGCGATCTTGAACAGGACATCGAACGCGTCAAGGCGCAGCGGGGCGCTCCGGTCGAACCACTGCCGCCGATGAAAGACTACGAGCCCTATCCCTACACTGCGTACGACATGCGCGATCCTTTCTCACCGTTCGTCGGAGACGCCGGTGGAGAGGGAGATTCGGGTGTCTCTCCTGACAGCAGTCGAGTCAGAGAAACGCTGGAAGGTTTCCCGCTTGACGCTCTGGACATGGTGGGCACGATGGGCACAGATGCGTCGACGGTAGCGTTGGTGAAAGATCCTGACGGCGTCGTGCACCGAGTCAATGTGGACAATTACCTGGGACAGAGCGAAGGCCGGATCACAGCGATCTTTGAGGATCGGATTGATCTGGTTGAGCTGATCCCGAATGGCAGCGGAGGCTGGATGGAACGTCCAGCCTCGATTGCCTTGGACGAAGGTTAACTCAGAGGGTGGCTTGAATGACTACGACCCAAGTTTCATCCATCGAGATCTGCGCCAAAAATGCGGGATACATCATGACCAAGCGACTCACATTCACCTTCGCAGTATTGGCGTGCACCCTGATCGGTAGCAATGTATTTGCTACCAACGCGATCAGGAGCATCACCTATTCCACGGCCGATAACGGCACGACCGAGATTGCACTCACCTTTACGGAGGCGCCGATCGCTCCAGCGGCATTTGCTACTGAATCGCCACCACGCATTGCGCTCGATTTTGCCGATACACGCAACGAGCTCAACGAGCGACGGGTCAGCATCGGCGCTGGTGCCACTGCGGCGGTGACTGCGGTCGAAGCAGGCGGCAAGACGCGTGTTGTGGTTGAACTCTATCGCAAGGCAGGGTACACGACGCGCACCGAGGGCAACCGCCTCTTCGTTTCGGTCGCCGATGATGGACCGGTCGGAAATCAGACGATGACGCCAAGCACTGGCCAAAGTGCTTTGGTCCAGTCAACTGCGGTAGTCACCAACGTTGATTTCCGGCGCGGACCGAACGGCGAAGGACGCGTCTTGGTTTCGTTCAACAAGGACAACATCGGCACCGACCTGC
>JANMSL010000618.1:0-3110 GCA_031389245.1 Lysobacterales bacterium
CCAAGGCATTGCTCGAAGCGACGCATTTGAGCTTCGAAGAAGTGGTGGAGCGTTGCGGTTACTCCGACGTGCCGAGTTTCCGCAAGCTGTTCAAGCGGGAAACCACGCTGACCCCGGCCGATTATCGAGAACGATTTCGCCTGCGGGCGCGGTGATGGGTGGGCGGGCTGTGGCGTGAAGAGCGTCCGCGCACAGCGCGGACCCACCCAGCACCTTGAGCGCTTGCGCATAGCGGACCGGTGGTGCAAACAGAGTCCGCGCACAGCGCGGACCCACCGGGCGCCGCGGGCATTTGCAGTGCGGGTGGGGCTAGCGCAGAATCGATTGGGTGATCGCCCATCAAGGAAGCGCAATGAATCGCTACGTTCGAACAGTTTGCAAACCGCTGTTGACCCTGTGCGCGGGCTTTTCGCTCGCTGGGTGTATGCACAATTCCATGGTCCATTCCAATCTGGTGTACACGGATTGGCAACTGATTGAGATCGGCGGCAAGGCCGCCGCCGCGACCACCGAGGGCCCACATCCGAGCCTGAATCTTTCAGAAAAAACCGGAGGCGCGCAGGGCTCCGGTGGCTGCAACCGATACGCGTCGAAGTTTACCCAATCCGGTGAATCACTCAGTTTCAGCGCCCCGCTCGCCAGCAAGATGGGTTGTGCCAGCGCGGTCAACCAGTTGGAGATGGCGTTCTTCGAAGCTTTGCGCGCAGTGGCGACGCAACGAATCGAAGGCGACCAATTGGAGCTGCGCGACGACCAGGGCAAACTGCTGATGCGCTTGCAGGCGAAGGCGGGCAGCGCGCAATAGCCGCCCGGCGTCTGTGCAACTAACCCCTTGCCGCGCGTATCTGTGCTTCGACTGCGGCCAATGCGGTCATGTTGACGATGCGGCGCACGGTGGAAGCGGGCGTGAGTACGTGCACCGGCCGATCCACCCCCATCAGGATCGGGCCGATCGCCACGCCGTCGGTCATCTGCCGGGTGAGGTTGTAAGCGATGTTGGCGGCGTCGATGTTCGGGCAGATGAACAGATTCGCGCGCCCGGTCAGCATCGAGTTGGGAAACAGCTTGTGGCGGATTTCCTCGTTGAGCGCGGCATCGGCGTGCATCTCGCCTTCGATCTCGATCTTCGGTTGCTTGGCCAAAACCAGTTCGCGGACCTTGCGCATCTTCAGCGCACTGGGCGAGTCGTGCGAGCCAAAATTGGAATGCGAGAGCAGCGCAATCTTGGGCGTGATGCCGAACAATTTCAGCCGATAGGCGGCTTGCAGCGTCGCCTCGGCCAATTGTTCGGCAGTCGGGTCGATTTGCACATGGGTGTCGAGGAAAAAGAATACGCCCTTGTCGTTGGCGACCGCGGTCATCGCTGATGGTGCCGACACGCCCGGGTCGAGCGAAATCACGTCCAGGATGTGGCGTAATTTGCGGTGATAGCGACCGACGATGCCACAGATCATTGCGTCGGCCTCGCCGCGTTCGACCATGAGCGCAGCGACCACTGTGGGGCGCGAACGCACTACCGCCTTGGCGCCATCCGGGGTCATGCCCTGACGTTGCATACCAGCGTGGTAATGCTGCCAGTAATCGTTGAAGCGCGGATCGTTGTCCAGATTGGTGATCTCGAAATCCTCACCCAGCTTGATGCGCAGACCCATGCGCTCGATGCGTCGCTCGATCACCGCCGGTCTACCGATCAACACCGGCCTGGCCAAGCCTTCATCAACGATTGTCTGGATCGCGCGCAGCACGGTTTCCTCTTCGCCCTCGGCATACACCACACGTTTGATGTCGCTGCGTGCACGGTCGAATACGGGTTTCATCAACAGGCCAGTGCGGAATACAAATTGCATCAGCTTTTCGCGATATGCCGCCATATCGGCCATCGGCCGCGTGGCGATGCCAGAATCCATTGCGGCCTGCGCGACTGCGGGGGCGAGTTCGACAATCAGGCGTGGGTCGAACGGTTGCGGAATAAGAAAATCCGGACCAAACGCGGCGGCCTTGCCACCATACGCCTGCGCAGCAACATCCGAAGCCTCGCGCCGCGCCAGCGCTGCGATCGCGTGCACGCAGGCGAGTTTCATTGCTTCATTGATCGTGGTGGCACCGACATCCAGCGCGCCGCGGAAAATGTACGGAAAGCACAGCGCGTTGTTTACCTGATTGGGATAATCCGAACGGCCAGTTGCGATGATGCAATCCGGACGCGCTTCGCGTGCGAGTTCCGGCAGGATTTCGGGCGTGGGATTGGCCAGCGCCAGGATGATCGGTCGCGAGCCCATGGTCTGGACCATTTCCGGCTTGAGCACGCCACCGGCAGAGAGGCCAAGAAAAATGTCGGCGTCGCGCACGATGTCGGCCAGCGTGCGCTTGTCAGTCTGCCGCGCATAGCGTTGCTTGTCGGCGTCCATGTCCTCGACGCGACCGGTATAGACCACACCGCAACGATCCACGACCAGAATGTTTTCGCGCTTCATGCCAAGCGCGACCAGCATATCCAGGCAGGCGATGCCCGCTGCGCCGGCTCCTGAGCCAGCCAGCTTTACCTCGTCGATCTTCTTGCCGACCACATGCAACGCGTTGAGCACCGCGGCACCGACGATGATCGCGGTGCCGTGCTGGTCGTCGTGAAACACCGGAATCTTGACGCGCTCGCGCAGCTTCTTTTCGACATGAAAGCACTCCGGCGCTTTGATGTCTTCCAGATTGATGCCGCCAAAAGTGGGTTCGAGTGCGGCGATGATATCGACCAGTTTGTCCGGATCGCGCTCGTTGATTTCGATGTCGAACACGTCAATGCCGGCAAATTTCTGGAACAGCACGCCCTTGCCTTCCATGACCGGTTTTGCAGCAAGTGGTCCGATCGGTCCAAGACCGTGCACGGCTGTGCCATTGGTGATGACCGCCACCAGGTTGCCGCGTGAGGTGTATTTGAAAGCGTTGTTCGGGTCTTTGACGATCTCTTCACACGGCGCGGCAACACCGGGCGAATAAGCCAGCGCCAGGTCTCGCTGGTTGACCATTTGTTTGGTCGAGGCAACAGCGATCTTGCCGGGGATCGGAAACTCGTGGTACTCGAGGGCGGCACGGCGCAGCTCGGCGCTTTTTTCTTC
>JANMSL010000683.1:0-13606 GCA_031389245.1 Lysobacterales bacterium
CACGCTGCAAACCGACGGTATCGACCTGAACCTTGGTACCCACTTCGATGTTGGAAGTTGGGGTGCGATCAGCAATCAGCTGCAGATCGGCTATGTCGGCAATTACAACTTCGACGCCGAACCCAACTTGGTCGACGATCCGTCGTTCCCGGAATTCCGCGCCAACTTCGGGACGACGTGGACCATCGGAAATTTCAGCTTCGCCTGGAGCATCAATCACATCGATGGGACATTGTCTCGTCAAGGGTTGCTTATCGATAGATGCATACACCCTATCAACCCCGGAATACCGTGCATTCCTTCCAGCATTGACTACGGCTATGCCCATCGTCTGCCATCGTGGACCACGCATGATCTGCAGGCCAGTTGGAACACACCATGGGATGGCAAACTCGTGCTCGGCGTGACCAACGTTACCGACAAGGGCCCGGCGCTGGATCCGATGCAGCCAACGGGCCGTCCATTCGACTACAACCTGTATGACGGCTACGGCCGCGTGCCCTATGTGCGATACAGTCAGCGCTTCTAGAAACAAGGCTCTATCGCGAATCGGAAGGGCCCGTTGCGGCCCTTCTCCTTTTTTGGCGCGTGCGGCCAAGACTCGACGATCGCGCCGGCCCACGACGACCCGGCCAATGTGCGCCTGCGTGACTTATTGCATGCCCGACGCTGCGGACTCGAACGACTCAGGCGCAAGAAAAAAGTAGTCAAAATGTTGCACACCAATCTGGACATGTCGACGTGGACCCGCACGGGCGACAAACGCGGGGAAGCAATTAGCTCCAGTAGCACAGACCACGACCGCACCTTTGCGCCGCAGCTCCGCGTCGGTCACCCACAGTGAGATAGTGAAGTCGCCATTGATCAGCATCGACGGACGCGATGGGGCGTAGGCGGAAACAATTGCGGACAGCATGTGATCGCCGATCACCAATTGCAGCGGCGATCCGATATTGGCCTGCCAATCGCCGGCAATGGCGACCGCCAAAGCCCGGCCGTCGAAGGCGGTCTTTGAGCGATCGCTAAAAGTCTTGTACGCCAGGTGCGAACCACCAGTGAGCAATGCGACGAAGGTGAGCCCAAGGCAGAAGCGGCGATACCGCACCACATTGATCCGTGTTGGAAAAATAAGAAACAATGCGATGCCGGCTAGATTGAAGTAGCCGAACGCCCATGTCGACTTGAGCCGACTTCCGGTAACTGCACCAAAAAGCATGGACAACAGCAACGGCCCCAGACACAGCGCCAATACCGTCAATCGGTCACCACGCAACGCCGCTCGGCCAGGTTTTTTATCGGCCAGCAACAGAAACAGCAGCGCGCTGAACGACAGACCCAGCAAAGCGCCCGCGGCAAACCGCAACGGCTCCAGCAAATGCTGATGCCAGTTGGAAACCGAATCGCGATCGAAACCGCGCAGATAATTCCAGGGCAACTGGCCGTGCTGGGATATCCAAAGCAAGTGGGGTAACAGCAATACGCCCGCCACCAGCAGCCCAACGTATGGGCCCGGGTGGCGAAGACACTGCCGTCCGCGCGGACTGAGCAACATGATCGCGACGCAGGTACCGACAATCAGCAGTCCCGAATATTTGGTCAACAGACAGAGCGCGACGAAAACACCCCAGGCGCCCCAGTGCATCGCGTCACCGCGCAGCGCGCGCGCAAAGTGATACGTCAAACCAGCCCAGACCGGCAGCTGCAGCGTATTCATGTTGAAGTTGGGTGTGAGATACGTGTACCAGTACGCCGCCTCGAGAATCACCGTGGACAACACCGCCGCGCGTGGCTCAAGGAACAGACGTGCCGTCTTCCAGACGTAAACCAGTGTGACCAACACACACGTCTGTGCCAGCAGATAGAGCCCGATGGCATTCCCCGCAAAGAGCTGGTACGTGGCTTCACCGATCCAGGCCCCAAGCGGCGGGTGCTTGTAGTAACCCCATTGCCACTCCTGTCCCCAACCGAGCAACTCAAGTGTGTCGAGCGGCAGCATTCGATAACTCGCTACCGGCACGAGCACCCAAAACAACAGATGCCAGGCGCCTAACGCCACCAACAGCAATTCGGGATGGGCATAGAGATTTTGCCAGCTGAAGATGGCGCGCAAGCGTGAGTCCGCCAATATCGGTTTGCCTACTCGATCAGCTGATCGAGCGTGGGCTAACCGCTTTGAGTTGTGCTTGGGCATCTGCATTGAATTTTTCGGCACGAACACTCGCGTCTGCGAAGACATTGAAGCTGATTTCTTGGCCCCCGGTAAAGGGGATCGACGACTACAATATTGTGGAAACGGCCTTTCTGTGCGACAACTCAGCCCTTCTGTTTGGATACGGTATCGATGTACCAGATCACACCTGCTTTCTCGACCCCCATGGTTTTCGCCAATCGACCCGATAGCGAATCATTGAATGCCGAACTTCGAGAACTTTTCCTGGCACGCGCCGACGATGAGCGATATCGCAATCCGGACCCCTACACGCATCGCAACGCCGCTCTGTTCGAAAGTAACTTCCGCCTGTTCGACTGGCCGCAGCCCTGCGTGCAGAAAATCCGTGACTTCTGCTATTCGACCGTATATCGGACCATTCGCGAGCTTTCTGGCTATGACACCGACATGCTGCGTCGCCTGCACATCGCTGCCGAAGCCTGGTTCCATGTTACGCGTCGCGGCGGCTACTTCGGTCCGCACAATCATCCGATGCATTCCTGGTCCGGCGTGTATTGCGTCTGTCACTCAGGAGACGACCCGAACAGCGACAGCGGCAAGCTGACCATGATCAATCCGCACGCGATGAACACCATGTACATCGACATGGCCAACGCCAAGCTGCAGGTGCCATACCACATGGGCAACCGCATGCTACGACTGAAGGCCGGCGACCTGGTGCTGTTTCCCTCCTGGATGTTGCACGAGGTGCTGCCCTACGAGGGCGATGACGTCCGCATCACCATTGCCTTCAATGCACGCTTCAAACTCGATGGCGCCGTGCCTGCGGTCGTCCCATTGGGCTAACCCGCCCCGCGCAACCCCTCGATCATCGGTTGCAACTGGGACTCATATGCCGCCCAGACCCGGCCACGATCGCGGCGAATGCCGTCGCGCATCATCACGCTGCTGGCGGTTGCGACCGCATCGCTGCGCGATTCGATCTGCACCATCGCCGGCTCGTAGTCGAGCCCACAAAAACGCGCCATGCGTGCCGCTGTGTGTTCCGGTGCATTGACCAGATCGTCATAGGCGATATCCAGTATCCGATCCGGAAACTGCTCTCGCCAATGCGCCATCAAACGCTGGTAGTTGCGGTGATGCGCTACGTACTCCATCTGGTCATACGAGTAAGGGCAAGCGGCACCAAACAGAGTGCGCAGACTGGACAGCCCTACGTCGATCGGGTCACGCGACAGACAGATGAATCGCGCCGCTGGCAGAGCGCGAGCGATAAAGCCGACGTTGAAATAGTTGGAGGGAAGTTTGTCAGTAACGTAGCGCGTGCCGCGAGCCCGCCAGGCGATGTTGTGCAAGTAGCCGCGACCCATTGCAGCGTAGTCAAGACTTTGCCGGTCGCGCACTACTTGCACGTCCAGATCGCCGGCAAAGTGCAGCCTGCTTGCGCGACGCAGCTGCGCTCGAACGTCGTAAGTTTCACCACCGGCAGTCACCGCCGAATGACCGCTGAGGATGCGCTCCGCCAGCGTCGTTCCAGAGCGGTGCAATCCGATGACGAACAGCGGCGTCAACTGTGCATTGAGATGACCATCAGCCGCGCCACCAGATTCGGCCTGCCAGGTGCAGAGCGCATCGAACAAGGCGTCACTGTCGGCTTGACGGTATTGCAGCGTCTCGCGTTTGGCGCGACAGCCGCGTTCCAAGGCGTGCCATGCGCGGTCGTAATCTCGCAGGTCGTGCAATTCGTTGTGCAGCGCGTAGGCGAGCCAGGCCTCAGGCTCACCCTTCGGCGCGTGCGCCAACGCGCGTTGAATCGCAACGACGCGTTGCTCCGCACCCGGCATGCGCGTGCGCGACAGCAGCCAGTGCGCGCTCGGATCTTCCGGCACAATGTCGAGGCAGCGTTGCGCATGCTCGGCGGCGGAAGCCAGATCGCCATAGAAGACGTCCATGGTGGCGCACATGTAACGACTGGGTGGATGCCGCGGGTCGCGCGCCAACCCTGCGCGTGCATAATCCCTCGCCAGCTCATGCGCACCAATCAGAGTAAATTCCTGGGCGACCTCGGCCAATGACTTTGCCGAGTCCCACATCGGCGGCGGCAACTGGCTGGCGATCTCGATCATCAATGCAGACTCGCTCAGACTGCTGAGCACGCGCAGCAGATTCAGCGCGGTGAGCGGGCTGTCGATGTGGCCCGATGTTGCCCTGATTGCCGCGGCGTGCGCTTGGTGATTGCGGCCTTCCGCGAGTCGCAGTTCGGCCAGCTTGAGCAACGCCGGAACATAGTCAGCCTTGAGCTGCAATGCCTCCTCCAGACTGGCGATCGCCGCGTTTTTTTGACCCATCGAGAGGTAAGTTTCGGCACGCTGCAGGTGCCGGCGCAGGCGCGACATCGCAACTGCATCAACGTTCGAGACAGGCTGTGGATACACCGGTGTTTGCATCGAAAAAGTATACCGTGGGGAACCGATCCCGAGCCGCTTTTTGCTCCGAGCCCGCTGCACATCTGGTTGCGTGGGTCGGGAGCAAACGACAATCATCCAGAGCTTCGAGCATTGCTTGCCCCTCGCGATGGCGACCCTGAAACTTTCTGCCAGTGCTCGAGCAGGTGTTGGGTCAAAATGGGCACCAATCCAAGCGCGACATCGTGACCCATACCCTCCACCACGCGCAGCTGCGCGTTGGGGATCTTGCGCGCGCTGTCGATGCCGTGAGCGAGCGGCACCAAGCAGTCGGCGTCGCCATGTATCACCAACGTTGGACAGGATATCCGGCGCAACTGTGCAGAACGATCGCCCGACGCGGCTATGGCCAGCATTTGTCGTGCGGTACCGGCTGGGTGGTAGCTGCGACGCAGCCCCACCGCCAGACGCTCGCGCAGCTGTTCGAGGGGAGTCGGAAACCCAGGGCTGCCAATGGCCTGGAAAAGCCGGACGTAGTGCTCCAACTGTTGATCGAACGCAGCAGCGGCCGGCGGTCGCGCCATGAGTAAACGCAGCACACGGATACTTGGATTGGGCAGAGATCTGCTTCCCGTCGTAGACATGATGGAACTCAGACTGAGTGCACGCTGCGGATACTGCGCCGCGACAGTTTGCGCGATCATGCCGCCCATGGACGCGCCCACGATGTGTGCCGCATCGATACCGAGCGCGTCCAGAACGCCAGCGGTATCAGCAGCCATTGCATCGAGTCGATACGGTGCGTGCACCGGCAGACGCAGCCAGTAACGTAATGCAGCCGTGGCAAGACTGTAACGACGCGCCCCGTTCCATTTGCTCGATAAACCGATATCCCGGTTGTCAAAACGCACAACGTGATAGCCAGCAGTCGCCAGCCCGCGGCAGAATTCCTCCGGCCAGGCAATCATCTGCATGCCCAGTCCCATGATCAGCAACACCGCGGGATGCTTGGGATTGCCGAAGCACTCGACTTCGAGTTGCATTCCATTGGCCGCAAGCAAGGTCATCGGCAGTACTTTTTTCCGACGGCATCCGGCACCGGGTACAGTCGATACTTCGTACTGGTGGACATATGCCGTCGAGCAGCAGTGCCGGCCACAGCGGTCAACGCCGCAAACATCATGACCAGACCTGGGAAACCATGCGCGCACAACCCTTGGAAATGAACGCACAGTCTAGTGATCTGCGTCCAAATTTGCAGAGCGCGAAATGGAGATTCTTTGCGGAGCGCTGCATTGCTCGTCGTTGCCGTCTCCCTGCAATGTCGCACGCTCGCGTTTTACCCTGGGAAAATGACTCGTCCGTCGTACTCGTCTCTCCAAGTTCGAACAAACAAGGCGCGCTGAATTCACCAAGCCAAGTGCTGCCCGCTCAGTTTTCCAAGGCTATGCCTGTCCGACGCCAAAGCGCCGCGCCAGCTGCAAGCAGGAATAACGTCAACAGTCCCGTGCCGCGCCAATCAAGCAGCGGAATCGCCTGCGCTGTCCCGCTGACGCTGAACGGAACGTCTACCGGCCCGAACACAGTGAGTTGACCCAAAGCGACCGAATAGCGCACCTGGTAATCGCCGGCCGCGAACGGGCCAATCCGATAGCGCAGCGTCACGGGTGGTGGCGGCACGCCGCAAGGTTCCAATGATGGCGATTGCACAATATTGATCACGTTGCCGACAACCAGGATGTACGGCGCAACCGGTGCGTGGCAGTCGCTCCAGTCGAGCACAAAGTTGACTATGGATCCGGCAACCGGAGCGCTGGGCTCGACCCGCGGTGATTGATAGGGTACGGGTTGCGCGCCCAACGGCGCGGACAGCAGCAAGCACAGCGAGAGCCATGCCAGCATCGGCGATTGAATCTTCATGGGAAATCTCCAGGCATCATGATCCAGCGCGGACCGGCAATACCTAGAGGCGAATCCTGCGAACGCTTTACGACATTAGGAGCGCTCGCTGCCCAATTGCGATGGTGGGCGTTCCGGCAGATCGTGCGGCAGTGCCAGCAACGCCAGCAGCGTGATCAGCGCCGCGCCACTGAGATAATAGCCCACTGCCGCAAGTCCATAGTGTCCAGCCAACCAAGTCGCGATGTATGGCGCCAGCGAGGCGCCGAAGATGCCAGCAAGATTGAAACTGAGCGAGGCGCCGGTGTAACGAACGGCAGTTGGAAATATCTCGGCCAGGGCAGTGCCGAGCGGGCCGTAGGTCAATCCCATCAGCGCCATACCCAGGCACAGGAACGTCAAAACACCCGGCATGCTGCCCGAGCCAAACAGCGGACCGAAGCAGAGCCCGAAGGCAACGATCAATGCACTGACCACGAGCAGCGTAATGCGTCTTCCAAAACGATCAGCCAGCACCGCCGAGATCGGAATGGTCACGGCGAAAAACAGCACCGCAATCAACTGCAGTATCAGGAACTGCTCGCGCGTATAGCCAAGTTTGGACGTACCCCAGCTCAAGGTGAACACCGTCATCAGATAGAAGGTGACAAAGGTCGCCATGGCGCCGAAGGTCCCGGCCAGCAGAGCGCGTGGATGCCGCGCGATGACCCGGGCGATAGGCAGACGGACGCGTTCGTTATTGGCCAGCGCTTTCTGGAAGTCGGGCGTTTCCTGGATGCGCAGCCGTACCCATAGCCCAATGAACACCAGGATCGCACTGGCCAGGAACGGAATGCGCCATCCCCAGCTCAGAAACTGTGCATCGCTCAACCCGCCCGCCAGCAACAGGAAAGTGCCATTGGCGCAAACAAATCCGATGGGCGCGCCCAACTGCGGGAACATTCCGAACCAGGCGCGCTTGCCGGGCGGCGCGTTTTCGGTGGCGAGCAAAACAGCACCACCCCATTCGCCGCCGAGTCCAAGCCCCTGGCCGAATCGACACAAGGCCAAAAGGATTGGCGCGGCCACGCCGATCGATGCGTAGGTCGGCAGCAATCCGATAAAAACAGTCGACAGTCCCATCGTCAACAGGGCCGCGACCAGGGTGGCCTTGCGCCCAATGCGATCACCAAAGTGCCCAAACAGCGCCGAGCCTACTGGCCGCGCGAAGAATGCCAGAGCGAAGGTAGCAAGGGACTGCAAAGTTGCCGTGGCTGGATCACCGGATGGAAAGAACAAAGCCGGAAACACCAGCACTGCCGCCGTCGCATAAATATAAAAATCGAAGAATTCGATCGTGGTACCAATCAGGCTGGCAAAAAGCACGCGTCCGGTGGAATTCACGGAAGCAGGGGCGATTGTGGTCATCGGCGACTCGGGCTGAAGAGCGCGCGAGTCTGGCAGCGTCAATGCGCGGCGTGAAGCCAGCTCAACACTCCGCGGCTGCGCGGATCGACCTCACGGCCGACGCGATCTTGCCCGAAGGCCGCCAACGCCAGCGTCGCTGCGGTCACCGCCACCGCGTGCAGCACAGCCGAGATGCACGCTGCCTCGGAACCGACTGGGCATCCGCAGGGTGCTTGCGCAGCGTTTCCTGTGCGACTCCATAGGACCGGCCGCACCCGTTGAACGCCAAAACAGCAATTGGGATCAGCTCGAAGTCAACTCTTTCGCAACCTGGCTCGGCCAGAACATTCATCCGCAGATGGCGCGCGCGATCTGATATGTGGAATTACCCACCGGATGCGTAGAGCCGAGGTAACCGTTTTTCGTCAAGCCAACGGCGAGCACTGTCGACACACCGGGACTCTGCGCCCGCGCCCAGAGCCCTGCAGTAGATTTCGAGACCGCTACTGCGAGTTGCTGCCCGGCTATGCAGAGCGCGATCCCGCAGGTGGCCGCTTACTGTGACTCGACCCAGTGAATATCGCTGGTCTTGCCGCCAGCGCTGGCGCCCTGCATCAACCGAAGTGAACGCAGCACTGCGCGGTGCAAACTCTGCACTTCACCGTATTGCGACAGTTTGGTCACCCGGTAGGCTGCTACCAACCAACGCCGAACCGCACCGGACTGCACTTGCGCATGGGGCGATTTCGCGCGTTCACTGGCGGCGGTGGCTTCTTCAGTCCAATCCATGTCGGGCACAGCACTGCCGTTGGCAACCGCGGCATTGGCCTGCGTCATCTCGGATAAAGCCACCAGAGCGATCTTGCGCCGCTCGTCCGGACTGAGACCGGAAATAACCTTGTTGATGCCCTGGAACTGACGCAAAAGAACGAGGTAGCGACCAAATTGGGTGGTGCGCTGCATGGCACGGCGGGTAAGTGCTACTGCCGCTTCCATCTTCGCTTGCATCGGCCTGATCCTGTTCGGATTGAGTACTGAGGACATGGATTGTTCCCGGCGAGAGGCGACAGAATTGCGCATTGGGTCACATTTTGTCAATGTGAGACTGTTTTTCACCAAATAGTTGGACGCTGCGGGTCAGCTTTACCCGGACGTGACGTTTTGCGTCACTTTTCAAGTCAGCTCCCGTTGACACGCTGGATCAGCGTCAATTCAGCCCGGCGGCAGCGTTGCCAGCGATTTATCGCCGGCACGAATCGCCAGTCGTTGCAGCAGATGCCTGGACATGCCCAATGCCAACTCGTGTTCCCCGATAAATACAGCACCGGCGTTTTCGCGGCGCAACAGCTCCGCCTCTTCCTCGCTGTGGGTGCGTACGATGGTGTCGATTCCGGGATTGAGCGCGCGCGCAAGTTCGATCATCTGACGAACATGGAATGTGTCTGGAATCGCGATCACCAGCGCCGCGGCACGGGCGATGTGCGCCTGGATCAACACTGCGGGTTCGGCGGCATTGCCGGCAACGGCATGCATCCCTGCCGCGCGCAGACCTTCGACGATTTCACGATTCTGGTCGGCAACCACGAATCGAACACCCCGGGCGCGCAACGACTCCACAATGCGCCGACCCACTCGGCCACACCCGACAACGACCACATGCCCGGTGACCTGACTGGACTCCACGGACATCGGCAGCTCGGCTAACGGATCGTCGCGACGCTCCAGATCGCGCGCCAGTTTTGAACGCTTGCGGATCCACACCTGTGCCGGTTCGAGCATCCGGAAAATGATCGGATTGATCGCGATTGAGATGATCGCGCCAGCCAGGATCAGGCTTTGCGCCTGCACCGGGAGCACCCCAAGGCCCACGCCCAGACCGGCCAGGATGAACGAGAACTCGCCAATCTGCGCCAGGCTGGACGACACCGTCAAGGCGGTGTTGAGCGGATAGCGAAACGCAAGCACCAACACGAAGCTGGTGATTCCATTGCCGAGCACGATCACCAGCACTACGCCGAGCACACGCAGCGAATCGGTGACCAATACGCTCGCGTCGAACAGCATGCCAACCGATACAAAAAACAACACCGAGAACGCATCACGCAACGGCAACGATTCTTTCGCGGCGCGGTAGCTCAACTCGGATTCGCGCAGCAGCATGCCGGCAAAGAAGGCACCGAGCGCGAAGGAAACGCCGAACAACGCGGATGATCCATAAGCAATGCCAACTGCGGCCGCAATCACGCACAAGGTAAACAACTCGCGCGATCCCGAATGCGCCACCTGCCACAACAACCAAGGAAACAACCGCTTCCCTACCAGCAGCATCAGCGCGACGAAAATCACCACCTGGCCCAGTGTCTTGCCCAGAACAATCCACAACGGTGCTGCCGTGGAGCTTGTCGATCCGTCGTTCAGCGCGGCGATGGCCGGCAGCATCACCAACACCAGCACCATGATCAAATCCTGGACCAAAAGCCAACCAACGGCGATGCGCCCATTGAGTGATTCGACAATGCCCTGCGCCTCCAATGCGCGCAGCACCACCACGGTGCTCGCCACCGATAGCGCCAGACCGAACACGATGCTGGCGCCAAGACTCCAACCCCAGAACTGTGCCAGTCCGGTACCCAACGCCGTAGCCAGCAGAATCTGCACGATGGCACCCGGCAAAGCGATGCGCCTCACCGACAACAGATCGTCGAGGGAAAAATGCAGGCCGACACCGAACATCAGCAGCATCACGCCGATCTCGGCGAGTTGCGCGGCGATACCGAGGTCGTTCTCCAAGCCCGGAGTCGAGCCGATCAGCATGCCTGCGATCAGGTATCCCACCAAAGCGGGCAGCTTGACGCGTGTTGCGATGAACCCGAACAGCAAGGCCAAACCCAGAGCCACGGATAAAGTGGCAATCAACGAGGTATCGTCTGACATTGAGCACTACCCTCCTCGTCTCTGCGCGCGTGAAGCAACGATTTGTTCCCTGGGTACTGATGCACTGGCACGCCAATAAACAACGGGCGGCGCAGTCGCAACAATCGACTCAAAATTGCGAAATTGCGACCGCAGACACTGAATCCAGTGACCTTGCGTGTGCGTAGCGCCGCTCACATGAAAGCAATCGCACCACGCTGCAGTAATAGCATCAGATGCATTCTGATTGCCGAGCAGCAGGCAACCCTCCTGTTGCACTGATTCGTACTTCCATCGATAGCGCATGTGCAGGAAGTTTCCGTTCGCCTCAGGTGCAATCTGTGCTCGCGATTCAGAAGACAGCGCCGGACTTCGCGAGCTCATGATTATCACCTTCGTTGTTTGAGGACTTAGACAATCAGGCGCCGTCAATCAGGCGTTGCGAACTTCAGGCCGATGACGCCGACAACGATGCAGGCGACACTGATCATGCGCGCGGCGTTCACCGGTTCGTCCCAGAGTGCGATGCCAAAGATCACCGTACCGACTACGCCGATTCCAACCCAGACCGTATACGCTGTGCCTACTGGCAGTGTGCGCATCGCCATGGCCAGCAGGACAGTGCTGATCAGCATCGCGACCGCAGTCACCACACTTGGCCATAGTCGCGTGAACCCATCTGAATATTTCAGTCCGACCGCCCATACAATTTCGAACAGTCCGGCGAGTACAAGCAGTATCCAGGCCACGATGTATTTCTCCCAAACCCAAGCATCCAAACTAATCGTAATGCCCTGCAACGTCCAATTCTGAGCTTGTCGCTCTGCTGGCACAGCATTGAATCCGGCACGATCATCGCGCCATTTCGCAGCGGCCGGCATCAAGTGTTGAGCAATCTTGCAACACCGCGACAGTATCCTCGACGCGAAGTGGCAGCGCCTACACGGATCTGCACTGAACGTCCTCCCACAACTACAATATTGGCTTCCTTGCCACCCTACCCATGATTCATATCACCCCGCGCTGGAATCAACGTGATTTGCTCCGGCTGATGCTGGCTGCGCTGGCTGTGCTCGCTGCCGGCATCGGGATGCGGCAACCCTGGCCCGCAGACGAGCCGCGCTTCGCGCTCATCGCGCAGACCATGGTCGAAACTGGCAACTATCTGTTTCCGCATCGGGGGCATGAGTTGTACCCCGACAAACCGCCGCTGTTCATGTGGCTGCAAGTTGTGGCGTATCGACTCAGTGGCAAATGGAGCATTGCATTCCTGCTGCCATCGTTGCTGGCGGCGTTGGGCACAATCTATCTGACCTTTGATCTCTCCCGCCGACTCTGGGGTCGCCGCGCGGCAGCGCTCGCCGGTTGGATGCTGCTGTTCACCGTGCAATTTACCTATCAGGCCAAGCACGCACAAATCGATCCGGTGCTGGTCTTCCTGGTCACGCTATCGTGCTACGGGTTGCTGCGGCATATGTTGCTTGGGCCGGCTTGGCGCTGGTATGCGCTGGGCTTCTTTGCTGCCGGCATCGGCATTATCACCAAGGGCGTTGGTATTATTGCCGTGCTGATGGTGCCTGCGTTCTTCATTGCGCGCGCACTCGGTGCGTTGCGACTGGCGCCGATTGCGCGTGCGCCAGGGCGCTGGTGGCTGGGCGTGATTTGGATGCTGTTGGCAATTGCGCTGTGGGTGGTGCCGATGTTGATCACGGTGATGCGCAGCGACGATCCACTTCTGCACGACTACGCACGCAACATCCTGCTCGGCCAGACTGCTCAGCGCTATGCCAATCCCAGTCATCATTTCCAACCGTGGTGGTATTTCGTCGAGGTCATTCTGACCACTTGGCTGCCGTTGGTGCTGGTGCTTCCATGGGCGTTGCCGGCGCTGTTCAGACGCTGGCGCCGCAGGCACGATGGACGGATCCTCTTGCCAGTGCTCTGGGTTTTGATGGTATTGGTGTTTTTTTCACTTTCTCCAGGGAAACGTGACATGTACATCCTGCCCGCCCTGCCTATGTTCTGCGTTGCGGTAGCGCCAGGACTGCGTCTGGCGCTGAGTCAAGCTGGGTGTCGACGACTGCTATTCGGATTTACGCTGGTGTTGGCTGTAGCGCTGCTCGGCGGTGCCGGCGCCGCCCTCACCGGCGAACCCGGATTCGAGACCAAGCACGAACTCGCGCGCGGTTTGGCCAGCGACAGCAACTCACATTGGTGGATGCTGTTTACCATCGGCGCGATCGCACTGGCTGGCGCACTGACCCTTGGAGTGCGCCGGTCTTGGGCTGGGCTGCGTATCGCGCTGGCGGGTCTTTGGATCATTGGTTTTGGTTTTTGGGGTTTCCCCCTTTTTGATGACGCAAATTCAGCACGCGGCGTGATGCGACGCGCGGGTCAGATGGTCGGACCAGAAGCCGAACTCGGCCTGATTGCCTGGCGCGAACAGAACTTTCTGCAGGCGGATCGACCCGTTGCTGAATTTGGCTTCAAGCAGACACCGCACGAACAACTTAGACGCGGCATCGACTGGCTGGCGCAGGCTCCGGCGCAGCGATGGTTGTTCGCCGATGCCGAGTATCTTGCCGATTGCGTGAATGTCGCCACGACTCTGCCCGCAGGCATGGCCAATCGACGCCAATGGGTGCTGCTGCAGTTGCCCTCGGTACGTGCTCGGTGCCAGCCATGAACACCGCGCCCATTCTGGTCACCGGCGCGGCCGGATTCATCGGCGCCTATGTCTGCCGGGCACTGCGCCTGCGCGGCGACAGCGTGGTCGGACTCGACAACTTCAACGCCTATTACGACCCGAAAATGAAAAACGATCGCGTCGCGG
>JANMSL010000730.1:0-6156 GCA_031389245.1 Lysobacterales bacterium
CCGCACGAAGCGCCGCAGCACGTAGAGCCGATCGGGCCGGCTGATGGTGAGTGGGCGGTAATCCAACCAGCGCGCCAGGTCCTCGCGCAGCGACGCCACCGAAGCGTAGCGTTGTGCCGGCAGCGGATTGAGCGCATGCGCGATGATGCGGCCGAGATCGCCGCGCAGCAGCTGCGATAACGCTTTGGAATCCCGTTGCATGAGTGTAGTGCGATTGTTGGCCGCGTCGTGCGCGGTGGCGAAGCGCGCGAGTTCCGCTGTGGTCCACTCCGCGTCCCGCGAACGCTCCAGTGTGGCCAGGCGCCTGCCAGCGACCAGTTCATAGAGGATCAGGCCCAGGCTGTAAACGTCGCTGGCCGTAGTCACGCGCTCGCCACGCAACTGCTCGGGCGCGGCGTATTCCAGCGTGAACACGCGCGTGGCGGGCGCACCGGTTTCGCCGTCGTCAAGTACCAGTGCGATGCCAAAATCCAGCAGCTTGGCGCGACCTTCAGCGTCCACCAGCACATTCGATGGCTTCAGATCGCGGTGCACCACCAGTTGTGCATGGGCATGCGCCACCGCGGCGCACACCTGGTCGAACAGGCGCACGCGTTCGCGCGCATCCAGATCGCGCTGGCGGCAATGATCGATCAGGGTTTCGCCTTGCACATACTCCATCGCCAGCCACGCGCGCCCATCCTGCGTGCCGGCGTCAACGAAGGCGGTGATGTTGGGGTGAGTCAGAGCGGCGAGGATGCGCCGCTCGCGCGAGGCCAGTTGCGCCAGGCGCGCAGACCCACTATCGAGCAGCTTCAGCGCCACCCGCTGCACGAAATCGGCGTGCTCGCGTTCGGCCAGATACACCGTGCCCATGCCGCCGGCACCGATGCGCGCGAGCAGGCGGAATGGCCCGACCCGCGCCGGCATCTCCTCCGCTGCGGACGGCATCAGGCGCTCGACCAATTGACCGAGATGCAGTGTCGAGGCATCGCGCGGGCCGGCCAGCAGTTCGCGCAGGTTGGCGGCGAGCTCAGCGTCGCCAGCACCGATGCGCAACAGTTCCGCTTCGCGTGCCTCCGCGCTGGCATCGGCGAGGGTTTCCAGCTGTGCGCGCAACTCCTGCCAGCGCGCCGGCGAAAACAACGGACTTAACTCGGGCGGTGGCTTTGTCGTGTCGTCGCTCACGCGGCACCGCCCAAAGCCAGACGCAGATAGTTGCGCGCCAGCGCGAGGTCGCGTTGCACCGTGCGCTCGGTGACCCCGCGCAACGCGGCGATCTGCGGCGTGCTCAGGCCACCGAACACGCACCAGGTCAGCGTTTCTCCCAACTGCGCGTCCTGTTTGTCCAGTGCGGTGAGTGCCTGGTCGATGGCCAGGGCCTGCTGCGCGTCGAGCCCGCGGTCAGGAATCCCGTCGTCGAGATCGGTACGCAGCAAATCGCCGCCGCGTTTTTGCGCCAGATGCTCGCGCGCGTGGTCGATCACCGTCTGGCGCATGGCGCGTGCGGCCAGATTGAAGAAATGGCGACGGTCGTTGAGCGCCGCGAGCGAACCGCCGGCGAGTTTCAGGAACATCTCGTTCACCAGCGCCGTGGGCGTGAGCGTGTGGCCCGCCCCCTGCGCAATCTGTAGCGCGGCGAGCCGACGCAACTCGGCATACACCAGAGTGTAGGCGCGCTCGCCGGCAGCGCGATCGCCACCACTGGCTGCACGCAACCAATCGGTCAAGGGCACCGAATCAGCCAAGGTTCCTACCTCCGGTTGTACCCGTGCCAACCCCGGCATGCGGATCGTTGACCCAAGCATAGCTCAACGCGGTGGCGGGTCTGTCCAAACCAGGGGTGAAGATTTCGCCGCCGATGTCCGGCGAAATCCGCGCTGCTGATGTTGGTGATACGGCATTGCCTGCTCCGGCTGCGCAAATTCCAGATCGCGAAACTGATCGCGCGCAGACCGCGTCGCACGCTGTCGTTCGCGCCATCGTCCTGCGTAGTGGATAGCGGAGACCAACGCGCAAGGTGACGCGATCATGTGGACATTCACGCCCACTGGCGGACGAGCGCGCCGGCTGCGCGCGGTGGCGATTGCGCCCGCGCAAGTACGCATCGGCTGCGCCGTCCTGCTGGTACTGGGCGCGCCAGCAGCGGCTGTGTCCGATGCAGGCTGCGCCCTCCACTTCGAAGCGGCAACCCCGCTGTGGACGCTGGAGTCGGCAGGCCTGCCTGCGCTTCCCGCCGCGGCGACGCTGACGCGCGCTTGGTTCGGCCGCACGTTGGCGGTGGGCGATTTCAACGGCGACGCCGCGGACGATCTGGTGGTGGCGCATCGACAGTCCGGCCCGGGCGATGTGGCCGGAGCGCGTGGCTCGGTGCTGATCCTGCCCGGTGGCAGCTCCGGTCCCAGCGCAACATCAGCGCTGCGCCTGACCAGCGAAGCAGTCGAATCCGACGGTCCGCGCGGCTTCGGCGAATCGCTCGCCACCGCGGACTTCAACGGCGACGGCTACGACGATCTGGCCGTCGGCGCGTTCGGCCTTGGCGCTCCAGTTGCGGGCAAGGTGTACGTGTACCGCGGCAGCGAGAACGGCATCGACCCCTTTTCGGTGCTGGTTTGGGATCGCGATGTCGCGAACATTCCCGGGCAAGCGGGCGACGAGGATGGCTTCGGCATACTGCTCGTCGCCGGTCGCTTCGACGATGATGCTTTTGCCGACCTGGCCATCGCCGCGATCAAGGGCTTCGATACGCCGGCCTTGCACCAGGGCGTCGCGCACGTCCTGTTCGGAACCACGCAAGGCCTGACCGCCGAGGGCAACGTCGGACTCCAGTACGCCCCCGCAGGAAGCCTGCCGCTGTTCATCGCCCCGCGCGTTTCGATCGACAGCAATGTCGATGGCATCGACGAACTCGTCGTGACCTTCAACGTTTCCATCAACACGCCTGCGCCCTACGCCTGCCTGGTCCACGATCTGCGCGCTTCGCTGCCCACGTGGTCGTGCTTCGGCACGCACAGCTTCGACCAGACCAGCATCAACCACGATCCCGGTGGATTCGCCGCAGGCGACTTTGACGGCGACGGCATCGATGAGCTGATCACCGGCGAGAACGATCATTCGCAAGCTCCGCTCCATAGCAGCGGCCGTTCACGCCGCTGGCGCGGCCTGGCCAGCAGCGTGGGTATTGTTGCGCCTGAGGTACAGATGCTGAGCCCGACGTTCGACCCGCCCTACATCGACATCGGAAGATTCGGCAGCAACCACGCCGCAGACGACTTCGACGGCGATGGCGATGCCGATCTCGTGATCGGCGAACCGGCATGGAGCGATGCGACCGTGCCCGTACACAGCGGCAGAGTGCATGTGTACGCAGGCGGGCCCGGCGGCCTCGACCCGACCCCCGCGCAACGCATAGACGCAAACACAACCGTCACCGTTCTCGAGCCACCATCCGGCCTGCACCTCGGCAATGTGCTGGCCGTCGGCGATTTCGACGCCGACGGATGCGCAGAACTCGCGCTCGGTGCGCCCGATCGAAGCACGCCCGGTTACACCGGCAGCGGCGCCGTCCTGATACTCGACAACGTACCCGCGATGATGTTCGGCGACGGGTTTGAAGATTGAGTCGACATAGCGAAGTCGGACGGTGCAAGGAATCGGCGGCGAAGATCATTCCGCGTGACTCAGTGGGGCGCTGTTGTTCCGCCCTTCTGCAGTCACGCGCGATCGCGGCATTGCCATCGGCTGAAAACAGGAATAAGTGTGTGAGCCAACTACTGTCCGGCGCGCAACGAATCCCCACCCAGGAAATCCACACCGTTGGGACGAATCCGGCAGGATACTGGAGGTGAAATTGTTCGAGTGAATGGGGTAGGAGACCCCTCCAGGCGGATTCAGCTTCTCTGAAGCCCCGACTGCTTTCTGCGCAATTAGTTCCGATCACTGATCGCTTTCACCACGTCGCCGCGAAATTTGGTGATGCCGTAATCAATCCTTCGCGCCCAAAACTTGTCTCCTAACGCATCAACCGCCAACAGCGGTTTCTCGGCGATAAAAGATCGCTGGTCGGTTGGCGACAATCGTCCAAAGCTTTCATCAAAGGTGAGGTCCGAATAGAAAGCCCTTTGAGCAACGTTAAACGCGGCAATTTTTTAGCGCCTGTCGAGCGCTCCCGAGAGTGTCGGGCAATGCAAAGTGACGTAGAACTACTCGACGGCAGCGCCATAAGTGGTGGGTGTCATATGGGCAAGCAAGCAGTCGCGCAATTCGGTTCGCAGCTTCTGCACTGCGTCTGATATGGACTTGGGTTGTGTCCTTTTGATGTCATAGAGGCAAAGGGATTGAGCAAAAAAACCAAACATATATTGCCCCATCACGCGGCATTGCTGAACTGAGTGATTAAAGTCTGTCCCGGTTGCGCCTGACCAAAGCGCTTTTGTTGAACACGCGCTAAGGCAGGCGACACGCATTCGTCGGCACTCGGCCAACACGCAGACGTCGGTGAAGAACCGCGCAGAGACGCTATCGACCGGCAGGCCGCGGTGCCGGGAAGCCATCTGCCATGCCGATTACTTCCGACACGGCGGAGGCGACGGCTTCGGGCTGTTCGAGCTGAATGTCGTGCGAGGCGCCCGGGACCTTGACCTCTTTGCTGCGTGTTGACGCCGCCAGGATCTGATCATGAGTTTGCCTGCGCGCCTTTTCCAGAACGCGACGCACCTCGACTGGTACGCCGCCGTACGGTTCGCCCGCGCTCAACAGAACCATTGGGATGGCACCATAGCTTTCGTTGGCGGAAACGGGCTTCGAAAATATTCGCCTGTTTTCCTTCAGCTCAGAGCGCAGAGTGCGCCAGTATCCTACCTTCGCCTTGTTTTGCCGGATAACGGAGGCAACGCGCTCGCCCATCCAGGGCGGAGGTGCGCGCAGGCAGTTCTGGGCCGCTTGACCCGGGGCGTCGAGCTGTCCTGCCTCCGCCGCTTTTTTACAAGCCGCGAGGAGTGAATTGCGCTTGGTGAGCAGGGCCGCATCCTCCAGCTTCCAGTTCTCCGTCATCGCATCGTCAGCACCCTGTTCCGGTGGATCCACCAGCACCATGCCGCCAACTTCTTGCGGAAACTCCTGTGCATATCGACGAACGATGTTGCTGCCCAACGAATGGCCCACCAGCACGACGGGTAGGGAGATTCCCGCGGCATGCATCAATTCGCGAAGATCAGCGACGTTGGCATCGAGATCTCGCGGCTTGGCGCCCTCGTCACTGAATCCATAGCCAGCGCGGTCGTAGGCGCATACCCGCACCCGCTTCTCCAACAACGGTCGAACTCGGTACCAAGAGGTGGAATCTGAATTCCCACCGGCTTCAAGAAAAATGACGCGTGTGCCGGTTCCGCTGCAGCGAAGATTCAGCGCCCGTCCATCTCGAAGCCTGACCAGCTCTGCAGCCGTTGCGTACGAGTCTGGGATATTTTCTTCCGCGGCATCAACGGCGCCGGCGATGCTGGGAACGCTTACAACAACCCACGCAAACAATAGGTTGAAACGTAGTGCACTCAAGCTCGGACCTCCATTGCTCGACTTAGCGACGGATTCATTCGGTTTCCATGCGGAGCGTGAGACTATTTGGAAAATGTATTGCCCACAACTCCGGTCCGCGATCCACGACGAACGTCGGTTTTGCGTCTATTGTGTTGAAAAACTCTGACGCATAAAGAAGGTGATGCCGAAACAGGGCGCTCAACAGGGATTTTGTACGTTTTAAGCCGCGAAATCGCGTTGTCGTCGTTCACTTTTCAGGCGTCTGTCGTAGCGCGTGAGTTTTTCAACGGAATAGACCGGATGCGGCCGTTCGGATGCGCTTCGGTCACGATAGCGCAGGGAACATTGAGGCTATTGAGCACACAGGACGTTTTGCCGTTCGAGCACGCGTAACTGGGTGGCTAGCGTTGTTAAGATGGTCCCACTACAGGTCTGATGAGGGGAACCCTATGGCTGACAAGCAAGAGCTGGCCGAAGAAGCAGCTAGCTTCGAGCAGGAAGACTCTAAAGAAGCGATCCCACCGGCGGAAATTGTCGCCTACAACGAATTGCGATCTTGCGCTGATCTTGCGCGGATGCATGCATCTGGAAAGCTGGAGTTGCAGCCGGACTTTCAGCGAGATGTGGTCTGGAAGAACGATG
>JANMSL010000733.1:0-11990 GCA_031389245.1 Lysobacterales bacterium
TTTTCTCGAGCTGGGATGCCGCGCCATAGTCGCTGGTCATCACATACATCGGAAAATCAACCAGATCGACAAACACGGAATCGCTTTGGCCA
The DNA here is from genome assembly GCA_031389245.1 of Lysobacterales bacterium. Classification (GTDB taxonomy): domain Bacteria; phylum Pseudomonadota; class Gammaproteobacteria; order Xanthomonadales; family Ahniellaceae; genus 0-14-3-00-62-12. The sequence goes on from JANMSL010000733.1 coordinate 93, forward strand.
ATACCCGCGGTTTCGACAATGATCAGATCGAAGCCCGAGGCTTTCATGAACGCGATGCAATCCTTGAGTACCGCGTTGGTTGCCACGTGTTGACGGCGCGTGGCCATCGAGCGCATGAAAACGCGCGGTGAGCGCAGCGAGTTCATCCGGATGCGATCGCCGAGCAGCGCGCCACCGCTGCGTCGACGCGTCGGGTCGACTGCTATCACGGCGATGCGCATGACCGGAAAATGTTGCAGAAAGCGATTCAGCAGTTCATCGGTAACAGAACTTTTTCCGGCACCCCCGGTGCCGGTGATGCCGAGCACGGGTGTCTTGCCGCCGGCCAGCTGCCAAACCTTGCGCAGTCGCGTGAGTTCAGCTTCGCCGATAGCGCCAGATTCGATGGTCGAAAGATACTTGCCGAGCGCAATTTCCTCCAGGCCGGGAGCAATCGCCACGTTTTTTGCTGAATCCTCGGCACTGTTTGCCGCGGCGAAGTCCGATCTACGATCTGGCCCCGATGCGTGTTCATGGCGACCCTTCAATGCACGCCGCATCAGGTCCTCGATCATCGCGACCAGGCCCATCGCCATGCCGTCGTTCGGGTGGTAGATGCGCTCAACCCCATAGGCCTGCAGTTCGCGAATTTCCTCGGGGGTGATGGTGCCACCGCCACCACCGAATACGCGGATATGTCCGGCGCCGCGCTCGCGAAGCATATCGACCATGTATTTGAAATACTCGACATGCCCGCCCTGGTAGCTGGACAACGCAATACCATCGGCATCTTCCTGCAACGCTGCTCGCACCACGTCTTCGACCGAACGGTTGTGGCCGAGATGGACCACCTCGGCACCCTGCGACTGGATCAGTCGGCGCATGATGTTGATCGCCGCGTCGTGGCCATCGAACAGACTGGCGGCGGTAACGAAGCGCAGCGGCGCGGATTCGTGCAGGTGATCCGGAAACGGTCGTTGCGGGGACGGCGTACTCATGGCGACAGTCCAATCGTATTCAAGGACGCCATTGTACGTGCTGCGGAGCTTGGCAGCGGCACTGCGACCAGCACCGCTGGATTCACCTGCGCTGACGGGCGTCATATGGCCCGAGCTGCTGCGACTGCGGCACTGGCCTACGGCACGCAGAGCAATCGCTTACCGGAACGATGCTCCCAGCGCAGCCTTTCAGCGGCTCAACGCCTGCATCACTTCCGTTGGGCACATGGTTTTGGCGCGATCAAATAGATTGTCGCCATGCGGATCGTTGCTATCGGGATCGGCGCCGAGCGAGATCAGATACGCGACGATGGCCGCCAGTTTCGCGCCACTCAGCGTGGGCACGCCGCAGTAGTTGATCGCCACTCCCAACGGTATCGGAGTCGCGCCCTGAATCTGCGGGTAATGCACCGGCTGGTGAATATTGCCGGCGTCCACTAGCTTCTTCACCGCAGCCAGATTTCCGGCACTGACCGCGCCGAACAGTGCTGCACCGTCGGCGCCACGACGACCGCTGGAAGACTCCAGCGCCGGCTTGACTGGGGTTGGCGGATTCTGTGCGACACGCGCCTGACGTGCCGCGCTTTCCCGCCAGGCGGGGCGAATACGATCGAGTGCGGTTTCGGCGGCTTTCACCACCCGCGGGTCTGGGTGCGCAAGTTCGCGCTTCACGGCATCGGTTGCTGCGGCTCCTTCGCTCCAGGTGGATTCGATCCTTTCCAGAAACAGCAGTTTCGCTTCGACATCGGCGTTGCTGCCCAGCCAGCCGACCAACTGCGGCACGCGCTCCTTACTTTCCGGGGCGATATACATCAGATGGCCCAGGCAAGCGTTTGAACGCTTGTTTGCGGGTTCATCGCCGAGCACTGGATCACAGGCGCGCTGCCATGCGACGCGTGCCGCGGCCGCGATCGTTTTGTTGGTGTCCGGCCTGGTCACTTCGGCAGCCGCGCCAAGGGTATCGATGGCGCGCACGCGGTGGTCTTCGCTCGCTGACTGATCGGCGGCTACTGCTGCCAACGGATCGAGGCCGATAGTGGTTTTACCGGCGATGTTGTAAAGCGCGGACAGCGCGCTGCCGCGCGACTTGTCATTGTCCAGACGCTTTACCGCCAGCGGCGCCCAGGTCGAAATTGATGCCGGATCGTGCTGGTCGTCGAGCAGATCCCAAGCGGTCTCCACGATTTCCTGATTCGGCGAGCGCGCGTGCTCGATCAAGACCTGAGTCCAGCCGTTCGGTCGTGGTTCGAATTTCTGCATCGCCTCAAGCAGATATTCGGTCGCCGGGTGTGCCGTGCCAAGTTCGCGCTGAAGCGGTTCGATCAGCGCGCGATCCTGGGTTTCAACCAGTGCGTTCAATGCCTGAACAGCAATCTCCCGATTATCGTCGGAACCGCCCTTGGTCTCAGCACTGCTGGCATCGAACAGAAAACCAAGCAGGATCGGCGCCAGCGGCGCACCCGGATCGATACCGATCAGACCTCGTGCCGCCAGAAACTGTACATACCCGTTTGCCCCGCGCTGCTTCAGCACGCGACGGCGAGCGGCTGCAGTTTCCGCGTCCGGCACGCCCATTGCGGTCAATGCACCCGCAGCTTTCATCGCAATGGCAGCATCGGGATCATCGATGGCAAGCCGCAGCGCCGGTTGCGCAGAGGCGAACGCCTCGGGCTTGCTGGCGGCGAGGGTCCACAGTAGATCGGCGGCGCCCAGGCGAATGACCGGGTCAGGATCCGACAGATGCCTTGCCAGAACTGGCGCAACGCGCTCGGCGTGCTCAACTCCCAAGGTGTGCGCCGCTTCTTGCTGCTTGGCCGGCTTGCCGCGCTCAAGGTCGCGCAGAGCATCCTTCTCGACCTTGGCGAAGAACCGGTCGGCGAAATCGCCTTGAGCGTATGCAGTCATGCTCAGGCTCATCGCCAACCACATACCGATCACGATCCAGATCTTCATCGGGAATCTCCTGTGAATAACGCTATGTTCGTACGCAGGATAGTGCAATGCCAGGCCAAAGAAATGCCGGCAAGGGGAATGTCAGCAGCAGTTCCCGCAGCTTTCGAGCTTACGGTCCAGTTGTGAACAGGCAGCGCCACCGTCGCCGTCCGGGAGCTCGTGAGTTCAGGATTCGGCTTACACTGCCGCTTTAGCTGACTGGATCCCAAGCATGCTGCCTGCTGCACTGTTGACGCTCGCACTGAGTGCGCATTCCGAAGATTGGACCACGCCCGCCGAAGCCAGCAAATTCACCGAAACACCGCGCTACGCCCAAACCATGGCCTACTTCGAACGACTGGATGCCGCCAGCGACAAGCTGTGCATGAAATCTTTCGGTAAATCGCCACAAGGTCGGGCATTGAACGTCGTGGTGATTGCGGCACAGGGCGAATGCACGCCCGAGCAGGTGCACGCATCCGGCAAGGAAATCGTCTGGATTCAAGCAGCAATTCACCCCGGCGAGAACGAAGGCAAGGACGCATTGATGGCCTTCGCCCGAGACCTGACTGTGCTGGGCAAGCACGAGGCCATGCTCAAGCATGTGGTGCTGGTCGCAATCCCGATTTTCAATGTGGATGGCCACGAGCGCTTCTCGCCTTACAACCGCATCAACCAGAATGGCCCCAATGCAATGGGCTGGCGCGCTACGGCACAAAACCTGAATCTGAATCGCGATTACATCAAGGCCGATGCGCCGGAGATGCAGGCTTGGCTGCGCCTGTGGAATGCGTGGCAGCCGGATTTGCTGATCGATTTGCACAACACCAATGGCGCCGACTACCAGTACCAGCTCACCTGGAAATTTGAGACTGCGCCGAACATTCATCCGGCGCTGGCGGAGTGGAATCGGGAAGCACTGGGCAACCGCGTGCAACGCGCGATGCACCGGCGTGGCTGGAAGTTGTTCGAGTACATCACTCTGGTCGATGACACCGACATCGCGGCAGGCCTGTTGATGGATGCCTCCGGACCCCGCTTCTCAACCGGTTATGCGGCAATCGCCAACCGCGCCGGCCTGTTGATTGAAACGCACATGCTGAAGGATTTCCACACGCGCACCGTGGTCAATCAGGACCTGCTGCTGGAAGTGCTCAGCGAGATTGCGCGCAAGCCCGGCCGTCTGCGCGCCGCGGTGCGCGCGTCCGAGGCAGCAACGATCGCCCGCGCCAGCACACCAGACAAACCGCTGGCGATGGGATTTGCGTTGAGTGAACGCAACCAGGATCGGCGCTTCCTCGGCGTTGCCTACACGCGCACCGACAGCCCGATCTCAGGCGCCGAGTGGATCGAGTACGACCCGAAGACTCCGCACAATTTCAACGTGAGCGTACGCGACGACGTGCAGGCAACGCTGAGCGTCGCTGCGCCTGCGGCCTATCTGGTGCCAGTGCAATGGCAACAGGCAATCGACAAGCTCGATCTGCATGGCATCACTTACACCCGTTTGGATTCCGACAAGAAATCGCGCGCCACCGCCTACCGCTTCGATAAAGTTGAGTGGGCCCGACAACCGTTCGAAGGACGCCTCGCCATCACTACGCTGGAGCAGCACGAGGAGTCCGCGGAGTTTGCACTGCCTGCCGGCAGCGCGCTGGTAAACACGGCACAGCCGCGTGGCGATCTGGTCATGCACCTGCTCGAACCGCAGGCACCGGACGCGCTCATCCGTTGGGGCTTTTTCAACGCCATCTTTGAGCAAAAGGAATACGCCGAGCCGCGCGTGCTGGAGCGCATGGCGCGCGACATGCTGGCGGCCGACCCTGGACTGCAGGCGCAATTTGACGAGAGACTCAAGGATCCGGTTTTCGCTGCCGATCGCTGGGCACGACTGTATTTTTTTTACCAACGCTCGCCCTACTTCGACGCTGAATACATGCGCTATCCGGTGCTCAAGCTGAGTGCGGATGAACTCGCTCGATTGCTCGGCGACGAGGAGAACAAGTCGAGAAATTGAGGGCGTAGGGCGGGAGAAACCCGCCATTACTGGACGTTCGAAAATGGTGGGTTGCAGCCACCCTACACGCTCAGGATGGTGTCTATTTAACCGGAAGCGGCTCAAGCCCAAGCAGCTATGCTGTCGCTCAAACTTGTGAGGTCGCGCCAATGTCTGAAACTCCTGATTCACCCGCGCCAGTGCGCACCATCACCATTGGCGACAAGACGTTGACTATCGTCGAGGCGGAAGCCTCGGCGCGGTCATCGGCAAATTGGTTCTGGTGGATCGCGGCACTTTCTTTGGCCAATTCGATTTCAACCATGCTCGAGTTGAAGTACGGCATGATTCTTGGCCTTGGCATCACCCAGGTGATTGATGCGCTTTTATTGGTAACCCCCGATGGTTCGGCGCAGACGATTTCTGTCACCGGACGAGTGATTCACCTGGCAATGGTGTTGGGCGCCATTGGCGTATTTTTTCTGATCGGCGTGCGCGCTCGCGCTGGAAGCGTGGGCGCATTCAGGTTCGGAATGATCGCCTATGCGCTGGACGGCGTAATCTTCCTGCTGATCGCCGATTGGGTCGGCGTCGGCTTTCATGTGTTCGTGCTGTTCATGCTGTGGGGCGGTTACGGACTGGCCAAAGCACTCAATGGCGCGAGGTCAGAGCCGGCGGTCGCCGTGGTGTAACTGCGGAGTCCATTCCCAGATCGAGACAACACCGCTGGCGAAAATGCTGGCGGGGACTACAAAGGTTGCACCAGTCGTAGGGTGGATGCAACCCGCCATTACGGAACCGTTCGTCTGCTGAACTTCATCTCGTCCTACCATCAAGCAGCGGCGCGTGCAGGATCGTGCGGGCAATCGTGGGTTTGCGGAAGCGAGAAGTGGGAATGTGGGAGCGGCGTGAGCCGCGATTGCCGACTTTGCAGCCATGTTGATAGTCGCGGCTGACGCCCCCCACAATGGCGTGGGCGTTCGTGGCTGACGCTGCTCCTGCCAGCCGAACATATCGCATTTTGTGAATCGGCCTCACGCGTTTGGACTAGGCCGGCTGTGCTTCAGGTGCCGCTGGCAACCACTGCGGCGCCGGGCCGAGGTGGATGTCGCGCGCTTCCTGCAAGGACTGGGTAACCGCGGCATCGCACACCAACTGGTCGAAGCGCACCGGCCAGGCATGGGGTACGTATTCAAAATCTGGATCGCGGCTTTCAAGAAATCCACAGAACATGTCGAGCATGGGCAGTTCGGGACACCAGGATTCGAGGAACAAAAACTGTCCGGCCTCGTTGACTTCGAGGAACACCCAATCGCCCGCCGCGGTGACAATGAAGTCGAAGCAGCCGAAGACGATGTCCATGCGCTGCATCAGGCGTCGACAGCGTGAGCGCACCTGCGGCGGCACTTCGATCACGCTGGCGGGCATGGTTTCACTCTCCTGGGCGCGGCGCCAATCGACTTGACCATTTTGCGTCTGTTGCGAGTCGATGCGAATCGCGGCGCAGCTGTTGCCCATGAAAGTAGCGCGCACTTCGAAGTCTTTGTGCACACATTGCTGATAGATGCCGGGACAGGCTTGCAGCAATGAATCAGGCGGCAACATCGCGGCATCGACATTGGCGGTGTACAGCATGTGCAACTCGCCCTGCTCCATCCAGTCGCCGGGGGTAAACGGTTTGTAGATGGTGTCGCCAGGAAAGCGCGCCAGAAAAGCGCGAATCGCTTCGGGATCATTGCCGATCAGGCTGGCCGGAATGGCCAGACCAAGCGCACGCGCCTTGATCAATTGCGCCGCCTTGTTCTGCGCTCGCACCAAGGCCGGCTCAGGATTGATCCAGAATGCGCGAGTTCCGGCGCAATCCCAAAGCGCGCGACTGGCTTCCTTGAGTTCGCGCGCGACGAATTTCCGGTCTTCTGCATTCACCTCTGGGTTGGGCGTTGGCGCCGAATGCCGGCGATTCCACACGACGTCGCAATCGCGCAAATCAATGCGCGTCAGTCCAGCGCCGGAAAGGTCCAGCGCAACACTATCGTCATCAATGGCCAGCGAGAATTTCTGTCGCAGCGGGAAGTCCGCGTGGTGCAAACAGATCACTTCATGTCCGCGTCGACGCATCACCGCGGCGACAGTGTGGGCATGCAGGTCGTCGTGCATGGTACTGATCAAAATGCGCATGGTGTTGTCCTGTTGAGTTGAGATCATTGGAGTGCGGAGCCGGGTGGGTCAAGCAGCGTCGGCTTCGGTTTCGCCGTGGTTGAGCTGGCGGCCAAACAGCCGTCGGAATGCGCCCGGTTGCTGCACCAGTTGTGCGAAGCTGCCGCTCTGCACAACACGCCCGGCTTCAAGCACCAGGATGGTATCGGCGGCGCGCACGGTGCTCAGTCGGTGCGCGGCGATGATGCGCGTGCATTGCAGCGCCGAGAGTCGATCAAGTACGTTTTGCTCGCTGCGCGCATCCAATGAGCTGGTGGCTTCGTCGAGCAGTAGCACCGCAGGGCGAGCGAGGATGGCGCGGGCCAATGCCAGTCGTTGCCGTTGGCCGCCGGAGAGTCCGACGCCACCCTCGGCGAGCACCGTTTCATATCCCATCGGCAACGCCTCGATCTCCTCGGCGACGCAGGCCTGGCGTGCCGCGTCGCGAATTTCCGCCAGCGTCGCGCCGGGTCGCGCCAGCTCCATATTTTCGCGAATGCTTTGCGCGAAGAAATACGGAAACTGCGGCACCAGCAGGATGCGCTCGCGCAACACGGTCGGGTCGAGGCTATGCAAGTCCTGATCGCCGAGCAGCACTCTGCCGCTGTGCGCCGGGTACATACCGGCCAGCACGTTGAGCAGGGTCGACTTGCCCGATCCGGACGGACCGACGATCGCGATCAAACCACCGCAGGGAACGTCCAGATGTACGTCGATCAGCGTGGGCGGCACGTTCGCTGCATGCGAGAAGCCAACCCCCTGGCAACACAGTGCGCCGGTTTCTGCTGGCGCCGATCGGCCACCATCAGCTTGCAACGGGAGCTCCAGCAAATCCTGCGCCAGCGCGGCTTGAAACCCTACCGATTGCAGATGTTGTGCGCCAAGGAATAATTTGCTGGCGGTGGCCAGCAGCGTCGCCGAGAGACTGTAGGCAAGCAGCGCCTGCGGCAGGCTCAGCGCACGCTGCACGGCCCAGGCGGTGATTGCCAGCAATACCAGCATGCCGACCGAGCCATTGAGTGCCGCGGTCAGCGCTGCGATCCGCCCCTCAGTGCGGCCGAGCGCTGCGCATGCCACCGTCTCGCGTCCGAACAAGGCTGACCAACGCCGGCGCACACCCGCCGCCATGCCGCTGGCGCGAATGGTTTCCATGCCCATGAGCATTTGCACGAGATAGCCCTGCGACTGACTCTGGTTGCCAAACAGCTCCAACAGTTCGCGCGCGCGTTGCCGATGCAATAACGCAAAGCCCGCTGCCGCAGCAGCGCAGCACAAAAGTACCAAGGCGCTGACCGCAGGCGAAATCAACAGCAGCAAGCTCAATGACAGCAGCGCCAGCAATCCATCCAGCGCGAGTGCGACGCCGGTGCTGGTGAGCAGGGATCGAATTTCCTCGTTGGCATGAATGCGATTGAGCAGATCACCGTAGGGCCGTTGTTGCAGCGCCTTCCACTCGGCGCGCAGTACGTGGTCGACAAGCGTGGTGACCATGCGCAGACCAAGCACGCTGCGCACTTGAACAACGAGGTGATTGCGCGCCAGTTCGGACAGTGGCTGCATCACCGCCACTCCGATCACGCCGGCCGCCAACATCAACAGCATGCCGCTCTGATGCTGCGGCACCAGGCTGCCCAACGCCCAGGCCGACAGCAGCGCGGGCGCCAGGCCCAATAGCTGCAGCAATACGCAGATCGCCAGCAATCCAGGCAGCTCCGGCATATTGCCGGCAAAACGTCGCAGAAACGGCAGCAGCGGCTTGCGCGGCGCAGCTACCGGCTTGGTCGCGGCGGGCGTGTCCAGCCACAACAGCAGCCCGGTGTAGCTGGCCTCGAGTTCGGCCCGATCGACTTCCATCACGCCGAGCGCCGGATCCAGAATGCGCGCGCGTTTGCCGTCGTAACTTTCCAGCACGACGAAATGACAGAAGCGCCAGTGCAGGATCACCGGACGATCGAGCCAGCGCAGCTCGGATACTTCGTGCAGTTTGACAATGCGCGCGTCGATTCCGATCGCTCGGGAGAGCTCCTGCAGTTCGCCCATGCGCAGCCCGAGCCGAGCACAGCCGCTTCGCGCCATCAGCTCGTTGACCTGCGTGGCGCGGCCATAGTGGCAGGCCAGCATGGCGATGCAGGCCGGGCCGCATTCGCCGGGTGCAGTCTGCGCGATGAACGGCACGCGACTGCGCCACAGGGTAGACAGCCCGGGAAAGCGATTGAGCAGTTCCGCCATCACCCTCATCGGCGCGCACCGCCGAGGGCGTACCAGATGTGTTGATAGAGTGGCCGCGCTGGCAGCGAGAGATGCACGACGCCGCGTTCACCGGGTAGAGGGCGGCGTACATCATCGGCGAATTCAGCCAGTGCAATGCGTAGCGAAGGGTTGTTTTCAGCACGCAGCAATGCGCCGAGCGAGCGCACCTTCACGGCACGCTCGCTGCCGTCGGCGAGCACCAGCCAACCCGCGGCGCCGACCTCGACCGGCAGCATGCCTTGCAGTGGAATCTGCAACTCGACCAGCGCGCGACCCTGCTCGGGTTGCACCAGTGCCAACAGCGCGCCGACCTCCACGCGCAATCCCAGCGTTGCCGGCAGCTCGACGACACGACCGGCAACCGGAGCGAGTACGGCCAACTCGCGTTGGCCACGGGCATTGAGCACGCGCTCCCATTGCTGTGCGAGTGGCATCGCCAACGATTGATCTTCAGGTTCGCGCAGCGATTGCCGCAACAGCGCGCGATAGTCCGCCCAGGCTTGATCGAGCTGCTGCTCGGCTGCCGGATCCAACAGGCGCAGCAACACATCACCGGAGCGCACGCTGGCGCCGGGTGCCACTGCAATGGCAACAACGCTGGCCTGCAACGGGCTGACGATCGGTGGCGCGTCGGCATAGATCACTTGCGCGCTGCCGCTGACACTGGGCGCCACTGGCAGCCACAGCAGCAGCGGTGAAAGCAGCAATGGCCAGCGCCAGATTCGGGTAAAACGCCGCGTCCACGCCGGTGCGAACGCGGGCCAGGCGATTTCTCGATCGCCGTCCTGCAACGCTGCCATCGCGACCGGACGATAGAGCCGGCGCGCTGCCTGCGGCCCGCCAAACACATCATCCGCGACCGGCCAGAGTGCATCGGCCAGCGCCCGCGTCAGCAGCAACAACGCCCGCAACTGCTCGCTGCCGAGCGCGCGCAGGGTCACCGCCGCAGTCCAGTCCTGACCAGCCAATTGACGCGTTCCCAGATACACGACGGCGAGCGGCAGCTCACCACTGGCCTCGGGATAATCCAGTCCAGCCAGGGCGCGCGCGTCCCCGGCAGGTTCCAGCACGAGAACATCCTGTGCGCCGCGCAATGCCACTGCGCCCAGGCCCTCGGCGTGCGCATTGGCAATGCAGTCCTGAGCGCCCGGCCCCAACACCAGCATTGGTGCCAATCGGTGTTCTGCCAGATGCATTTGCGCCGAGATCGCCCCGGCACTGATGAGCGATCGCGATAGTCCCTGAAACTGCTCCTGCAACAACAACACCGTCTCAGGTGCCAATTGCGGTACACCCTGGGTCGGACCGGCACTGATATGCCAATCGCGCAGCATGCTCTGCAGACAGTCCGCAAGCGCATCGCCCGACGGCCGTGCGCGACTGGTGAGCAGCAGCGGATGGCGGGCCGCGACCCGGGCAATTGCATCCGGGGTCATCGCGATGCCGATCACTGGTATGGCAGGCAAACCCTCTCGGTTTGAATTTGACGCGCCGGCGAACAAGGCCAGATCAGCATCTGTGCCTGCGTCATTGGGGCCCGCACAGAAAATGTGCAAAGTCGGATAGCGCGCGATGGCCTGACTGAGCGCTGCATGCTCGGTTTCGTTCAACCCCTGGCAGAGCACGCGAACCGACCTCATCGCAGCACCGCCGCTGTAGCCGCGCTTGGCAACACGTCAATCGCCAGTCCCTGCCAGGAACCAGGCATAGTCTCGATCGGAACTGCTTCGGCGGTAAACACCTGCGCATTGCGGGTGACCTCGGCGCTGACGCTCAGCACCCGCGCCGACACCGGCGCCGCGGACGCATCAGCGGGCACCACGCAAACCAGATCGTCGACATGCAGCGCCGCAACGTGGCGCGCCGGCACGGCGAATCGAAATATCGTGTCGATGGGTGTGGAAAATTCGATCAGCGGCGCGCCATCGGGCACTACTTCGCCGGCACGTACAAATACTGTGCCCACCAAACCTGAGTGCGGCGCCAACAGCCGCAGAGCATGCTGCTCATTCTGCAGCACCTGCGCACGCCCGGTGACTTCCAGCGCACGTGCCTGGGCTGAATCCAATCGCGCCCGCGCTGACTTGAGCAACGCGTCGTGTGCCTCACGTTCCTCGCGCGCGAACAACTGCGGATGTGCTTGGCGGCGCGAGCGCTCGCGCTCCAGACGCTCCACATCGGCGTGTTGCGCCGACACCTCCGCCCGCATTACCTGTTGCTCGGAACTGGTTGCATGCAAAGCGCGTTCCAGCTCATCGGAATGCAGCTGCAACAGCGGCGTACCACTTGCCACCGCCACACCGGTACGCGCAGAGATCGACACGATGCGGCCGCCGCGTGCCGCAGAGAGTCGATACAAGTTCGTGGTGATCGCCACACCGGGCAGTCGTTCACCGTGCAACCAGGCATCGACCGCAGAGCGTCGTGCCGCCTGCGCGAGTACATCCACGCAGTCGCGAGCCGAGACAGTGACGCCCCCAAGCGCCATCGCCATCAAGCTCAGCAGATGCAGCAGCGTGCGCGCTGCGCATTTCACGCAGGGCGTCG
>JANMSL010000776.1:0-8804 GCA_031389245.1 Lysobacterales bacterium
TGACGCGATCGCCCTCCCCGATCATCTGGAAATCGGCAATGGCCCGCCCGACCTGGTGACATAGGCGCTTACGCAGCTTGTTCTGTTCGAGTCTGGGATCGTGTTCGGGGGCGAGGCTCATTGATGGCCTCCGGCTGGGGGAACCGGCATTGTAGCGGCAGCACGAAGGCTTCCGGCGACGGCGGCGGCGTCATAGACTGACGCACACAAAGCGACGAGCCGCCATGACCGACCCCACCGATCCCGCAGTAGCTGCCCGCTTGCTGATGGAGCTTAAAGTCGAGCACCGCGATCTCGACCAGGCCATTGGAAAACTGTCATTTGACATTGCCACCGATCAGCTGCATTTGACGCGCATGAAAAAGCGCAAGCTGAAGATCAAGGACATGATCTCTTTTTACGAGTCCAAACTCATTCCCGATCTGGACGCCTGATGCGCGGAGCGTGGCGACGAATGCCGTGGCCAAGATGGTTTGCCCGCGGTGCCCTGCTGGGCCTGTGCGCTGCCACCGTGTTCAGCCTGGCTGTGCTGATCAGCCAGCGCGACCTGTTGCTGCAGCGCCATGTCTTGCTCGCGGATTTGTGGTGGCCGTATATCGGCCTGAGCGCGTGCACGCTGATGGCATTACTGGCGGTGTTGTCACGACTTCGCAGCGCGGTCGCTGCATTGCTGCTCTTGAGTACAGCGCTGCTCGTGTTCGAGTCACAGGTACTGGGCTGGGGTGTGCATTTGGCGCGCATTCCGGCTTCGCTGCTGCTGGTGATGTGGGCCGATCGGGCGTTGCGTCGATGATGCAGGTTGGCTGGCAGTTAGCCGCAAGAACTGGAGTTGACCGTTTTTGCGGCGACGCCCGCACTGCACCGTTTCAGGCGGCGCAAGAAACGTCTGTGCATAGCGGACCTACGCCTGGATGTGGCTTTGGCCTGCGCTCGGAGACCGCCATCAGATAGCTTGCGCGTGCGCCCAGGGCCACGCGCTGTTACATGCGCTCTGGGCTACTCGCCAGCTTCAGAATTGAATGGCGCAATTCGCGACTCAGGATCAATTTGGAGTCGCTCGCCATCGCACTCAGCTCCTCGCCAAAATCGAGCTTGGCCTTGTCGTTCAAGCGCACGATGCGCAGGTCACGCAATTTTGAGATGAACCCGCGAAACAGCGACTTGTCGAAGAATTCCGGCGCCGCCTGAGTGTGCAACAGGGACAGACGCTGCGCGGTGTGCTGACAGTGGGTTTCCAGTTCAGAAGTGGACAACACGCCCGGACCGCTCTTCACCAATAGTGCCAAGGCAATGTAGTAGCGCTCGAATGCCTGCAGCAGGCTCATCGCGATGACCCGCAGCTGATATGCCTCATCGGTTTGGCCGATGCGGCGACGCAGGTATTTGCCTTCGTCTTCATACTCCAGCAGTCCCATACCAACAAAGACTTCGATGGTTTTTTGCACTTCTGCGGCAAAGCCCTCCGCATCCCAGCCCAGGAACAGCTCAGCTTGAATGAATGGATAGATGAAGCGACCGAGTCGTTCCACGGTGGCGCACTGCAGACGGCGGTTGTTGAGAAAGCAGCAAGCCACCCACGCCGGCGTTGCCACCAGGTGCAATACGTTGTTGCGAAAGTAACTGAGCAACACTCCGCTGTCGCCCTCAGCGCGCAAGACATCGCCGAGCGGATGCTTGACGCGCTCGATCACTTTCATGTGCTCGCCGTAGGCGATGATCTCGGCCGGACTCTTGTCAGTCATCGTCACCCGGTCGGAGTAAGGCAGCGACCCAATCAGCTGTTTGAACAGCGCAATCTGACGCAGCAAGTCGTCTTCGGCCATTGCGTGCTTGGGCGTGGCCAGTAGCGCCAGCGCCAACAAGTTGACCGGGTTGACGTCAGCGCTGCGATTGATATTCACCGCGATCTGGTCGGCGAGCGCATCCACTGTCTTACCAAACCATTCCGGGCGATCGCTCAGTCGCGCGTCCTCGCGCCAGTTGGGCGCAGCTGCATCGAGGTGTGACGCCAGATGGATCGGTTCGCCAAAGCTCACCGCGACCTTGCCATAACGCTCGCGCAGCAGCTTGAGTGAGCGAATCAGACCGAACAAGGACTCTTTCTCTTTCACCTGGCCAGACAGCTCGCCGATGTAGGACTTGCCTTCGAGCAACTTTTCGTAGCCGATATACACCGGCTGAAACACCACCGGGCGGCGCGATTCTGCAAGAAAGCTCTTGACCGTCATCGCCAACATGCCGGCGCGGGGATCGAGCAGGCGACCAGTTCGGCTGCGGCCGCCTTCCACGAAATACTCGAGCGATACCCCGCGACGAAACAGTTGCGTCACGTACTCGGAGAAAACCGTCGAATACAATGCATTGGCCTTGAAGCTGCGGCGCAGAAAAAACGCGCCGCCCTTGCGCAACAAGCTGCCGATCACTGGCAGATTCAGATTCACACCCGCTGCGATATGCGGCGGCACGATTCCGTTCTCGTACAGCAGGTAGGAGACCAGCAAGTAATCCATATGGCTGCGATGGCAGGGCACATAAACCACTTCATGCCCGGGGGCAACCTGTTTGAGCGTGTCGAAATGATGGATCTGGATGCCATCGAACAGCTTGGTCCAGACCGACTTCAGCAGAAATGAGGCCGAACGAACCGCTGGATGCGAATAGTCGGCGGCAATTTCCCAAGCATAAGAGCGAGCGCGACCTTCGACTTGATCGGAGGAAAGCGACTCCTTGCTGGCCGTGGTCTGCATCGACTGGCGAACGGTATCGGCATTCATCACCGAATCGATCAGCGTGCGCCGGTGCGAAAGATCCGGACCAATCACCGCCGCCCGCAGGCGCGAGAAATGCGCGCGCATGACGCGGCTGGCCTTGCGCACCGTGCGCTCGACGTCCAGACCTTCAGCCACGACTTCACGCAGGCTGATGGTTTCCGAGAAATGGACAATGGTGTCGCGGCCGTTCAACAGCACCGACAGCAAACGTCGAAAACGCCCCACCATCGCCCAGTTTTCAGAGAACAGCACACTGAACCAGCCCGATTCACGCGCCGGGGCCCGACCAACGAAGATCGACACCGGCACCACGCGCACGTCGAGCGTAGGATTGGCGCGCATCGCCGCGACCAGCTGCGCCAATCCCTCCGAATGCGTGCGGTTGCGCGGTCTGCCGAACAACAGCGAGCCCTCGCGGCGCGAAAGTGCAAGCAACGACCGTTGCTTGCTCAGATAGCCACCTGGCATCGGCAGTAGCGGTGGCGGAAGGTGCTGCTGTCGACAAGCTTCCTCCAGAATCAACGCATTGGACATACCGTAGCGTTCGAGCAGATAGACCACCGGCGCGTCGCTATGCGCGAGGCGCTGTTCCGACTGCGGCGGCTCGATCTTGATCTTCAGCCACGGTCGGATCAACGCGCCCATGATTCGCCACAGGAAGGGTGCGCGCACTTCGTGCACGGGTGCGCTCGGGAAGATTATCGGTTGAGTTGACATGATGCGGTCGCGGCCCAGGTGAATCCGGAGCGTTGGGCGCTCTTCAACCGTTGCCTTGCGAAATCTTGGCCGCGGCGATCTTGTCGTCGGCTGCTTCCGTCTGCAGTTTGCTGAGCGCATCTTTGCCGTACCAGCGACCGTCAAACTTGACCATGTCGGTTTCAAAATCGAGGGGCTGGCCAAACATCTGGAAGTTGACCTTTACCTTGGCTGCATCAGCGGTCTGCGAAACCAGCTGTGTGTCGACGCTGTCAAAAATCTGATCGAGCGAGAATCCATAAACCTCGAACACCTTCTTGACGCCGGCGAAGGCGATGTCGCCTTTGGCCAACACCTGATCGAAGCTCATCGCACGCACCTCGTCCAGCGATTGCAAGTTCATCTCGCGCGCACTACTGCAGAAGATGCCGATCGACTTTTTCGCCAGTTCCGGATCGGTGAAGTTTGCGGTCTCAGCCCATTTGGCAAAAGCATCCACCGCGGCCAGCGCCTGCTGTTTCTGCGCTTCGCTCAACTCCTCGCGCTGCTGCACGCCGGACGCGAGTACGCCGCGGCCAATGCCGATGAACATCGGTATCCGCATCTTGTTTTCGGCTTGCTTCTGGGTAAATTGCGGCTCAATCTCAGCCCACATTTTCTGTTCGGCGTCAGCGGCAGTAAATCGCTCCAGGTTCTGTTTGAACTCTGCCCGATCGGCATCGGAGATGGGTTCCTCATGCATCTTGGCCAACCATTTGCCGCGCACCTGCTCCAGATACTGCGGTGGCACGCTCGCTTCCACAATGGCCTTCAGATTGCCGGCACGAAGACTCTTGGCGGCCACCGCCACTGCAGCCTGCGGAGAAGCCCCAGTGGCGGCAATTGCTGCCTTGGCGTCCTGTGCCGCCTGCTCTTCCTTGCCCTTGCAGGCAGGTAGCAACAGCGTCGCGGCCAATGCCAAAGCAACACTGCAAAATTTCAGCTTCATGGCGTAACGCTCCATCGATTCTGGGCCGGGAATGGTGTGCCGATCCCCGACGA
Organism: Lysobacterales bacterium; assembly: GCA_031389245.1. GTDB lineage: Bacteria > Pseudomonadota > Gammaproteobacteria > Xanthomonadales > Ahniellaceae > 0-14-3-00-62-12. The sequence continues at coordinate 4,509 of JANMSL010000776.1, forward strand.
TTGGCAAGTGCGAACTGGACAGCGCACGGGGCAAATGCCGCTCATGATCGGGTCCTAGTTGCACTATTCGACACCAACGGCCGTTAAGTTTTCATCAATCGCCGCCTGGTATTGAAATATGCACCCATGCAAATGCTGAAGGGACGCAATTCAAAAAACGCGCAAAAAAAATCAGATGGCCCTTTCGAACCATCTGAACAACCGGCAGAGCCGGGAGGGGGAAGTTGGGCGCGTTGTTTTTGTCTTCGTTGTTATGTTCTAGCTTGTGTTGGGCAAATAGTAGCTTAGAACGTACAGTTAAGACAATACCTCAACTTACATCATATAACATGTTGTTTTTGATAGATAATTAGGAAAAGAACGCGCGAATCGTCTGCTGCATGGCCTCAGCCATTGCCCTTGGATCAGTCGAGTTGCGAATGGGTCTGCCGACGACGATGTAGTCAGCCCCGTTTTCGAACGCCGTACGCACATCCACCGTGCGCTTTTGATCGTCGGTCGCGGCAGCGGACCTGGCCTGCACTGCGGCCTGGGTGTCATCTGCATTGGCAACCGGACGAATTCCCGGGCACACGACGATGAGACGGTGATCGACCTCGCGGCGCAATTCGGGGACCTCCAAGCCAGACGAAACCACCCCATCGCAACCCACCGCCAACGCCGCGCGCGCGCGCGAAAGCACCAGGCTGCGCGCATCGCATTGGAATCCGAGGTCGGCGAGATCATGTTCATCCAGGCTGGTCAGCGCGGTCACTGCAAGCAGCTTGATATCGCCCTTCACTTCGGCCGCCGCTTTGAGCATGGCGTTGTTGCCGTGAATCGTGCAGAAATCGACTGGGTAGCGTGTCAGTCCCTTCACCGCAGAAGCGACTGTTGCCGGAACATCGAAAAACTTCAGGTCGACGAAAACTCGCTTGCCTCGTTGCGCCAGCTCAGCAAGCACCTGGAAGTACTCGCCACTGGTCAGCAGCTCCATCCCGATTTTGTAGAACTGCACGCTGTCACCCAGCCGATCCACCCAGGCCAGCGCTTCAGCGCGCGTGGCGACATCCAGCGCGAAGATCAAACGTTCATTGGACGGAATCTGCTTGCAGGATTGCAACCTGCTGGTCGCCGCCAGACGCGTGCTCATGGCTTCAGACAATCCTTGGCGCGGCAATCTTCCAACGCCCGCTCTTTTTGCGCGCGCACGTAGGCGTTGCGTTCTTCAGCGGTCGCGAAGTCATCGGCGCGATTGTTGATCTGACCGAGAATTTCTTCCCAGGAGCCATAACCCGGGTTGGGCAACATCATCCAGCGCTCTCCCCACCACGCCTGACGACCTGCAACGACCGCGTCACGCTCAACTTCATTGGTCAGGATATTGCCGACAAAATCGCCGAGATTGTCCCCGAACAACAGCACCACTCGATGCGTGGCGGCAACTTGCCTGCGCCGGGATACTTTGTCCTTGGCGCGGCCATCGTCATCATTGCGCGTCAGCACCTGCGTGTTGCAATTCGGAACCGGAAATCCAAGTTCGATCAGGTTCTTGCACGTCGCCTGCTTTTCATTGTCCTTGCGGTTGGTGATGTAAAACACTTCGACTTCGGCGTCCCTGCGCGCGACAGCACGCTGCATGAACTCGGCTGCACCTGGCAATGCAGTCGCTTCAGCGTCGGTGACCCATTCCAGCCAGCGTCGCTCCCAGTCGGCGCGCGCCTGGACTGGTGTCATGCATTCGGGTACCGGCTCGCGCATTGCACGAACGGCGAAGGCACTGTTATCCACCAGTGTCTCGTCGACATCGGCGATGATGGCGAGCGCTCCACCGACCGCGGATTGGCCTTCAGACGGATCGAGCGCGCTCCACCTTGAGTCCTTTAGCGCTCGATCCAGCATGGCATCTGCGCGCGCGTAGACCTGTAGGCTCAGCGCATCGTACTCAGCCGCGGTCTGCTGCCAGAGCGTGGCGCGGAACGAGTCGTCGGCGATTGCCTTGACCGCGGCTGTCCCATCGCATACCGATGCCGCCAAGTGCTTGTTGCCTGGGTTGGTCTGACAGGCACTTAACCCAGCGACGCAGAGCAATCCCATTGCCCGATGCACAATCTGCTTCATCTACCCACCTCCCGGATGCGAACCGCCAGTTTATCCGCTGATGCGATGACATGCCCGCGTCAATCGTCCAACGCCCTGGCGACACTGCGTTTTTCGCCTCGAGTTGAAAAGCACTGAACTTGCAGGACTATGACTTTCAAGTCAGTGCCGGGAGGTCATCGTCTACTACACTCGGCGCCCCGCCGCCGTACTGGAATTTCGAGCATGCGCGCCCTGACTGCCTCCATTCTCATCTGTGTCGCCCCCATGTCCCCAGCCCAAGAATCTCCTACTGCTCCTGCGACCGAACTGACCATTGAGCGCATCTTCGACGCACCCGCGCTGAGCGGCCCCTCCCCGATCGGACTGAAAGTTTCGCCGGACGGCACACGCGTCACCTTCTTGCGCGGCAAGCAATCTGACCAGTATCAGCTCGACTTGTGGGAATACCGTATTGCCGACAAGGAGACGCGACTGCTGATCGACTCGAAGGTGCTTGTGCCCGGGGACGAAGATCTGTCCGATGACGAGAAAGCACGCCGCGAACGCGCACGCACCGCCAGCCTGAAGGGCATTCTTGAATACGAATTTTCGCCCGACGGCAAACAGGTGTTGTTTCCACTCAATGGTGAGCTCTATCTCTACGACCTTGAAAAGAGCCGCTCAGCCGGCACCGATACGGTGCGAAAACTTACCAACCGCGATCTTGGTTTTGCTACCGACGCCAAGGTATCGCCACAGGGGCGCTATGTCGGTTTCATCCGCAGCCAGAATCTGTGGGCGATTGAGCTGGCCACCGACCGCGTCCTGCAACTGACGCGCGATGGCGGTGAATTGATCTCCAACGGTCAAGCCGAGTTCATGGCACAGGAGGAAATGGATCGGTTCACCGGCTACTGGTGGGCACCAGATGACTCGGCGATCGCGTTCGCCCGCGTCGACGAAACCCCGGTTCCCATCCAGCGCCGATTCGAAATCAACGCCGAAAGTACTGAGGTGGTCGAGCAACGCTATCCGGCGGCCGGCCAGGCCAATGTCACAGTCCGCCTCGGCGTGATCGACATGGCCAAGGCATTGCCGGCGGAGCTGATTGGCTACGACGACCGCACCCTCGTCGTGCCAGCGGTCGCGCCAGTGCAATGGGTCGATCTGGGCGGCAATGCCGATATCTATCTCGCCCGCGTGGACTGGAACACCGATGCCACTGGGCTTTCGTTCCAGGTACAGAGCCGCAACCAGCGTACGCTCGACCTGCGGCTTTGGAAGCGGGCAGATCAGGCCATCAGCACTGTGCTCAGCGAGACCAGCGAAACCTGGGTGAACCTGCACAACGACTTGCGCTTTCTCAAGGACGGCTCCGGATTCATCTGGCAAAGCGAACGCGATGGCAGCAAGCGCCTGTACCTGTACCAGCTCGATGGCACGCTGAAGCACGCGTTGACACCGGAAGGCTGGGTGGTGGATCAGCTGCTCGCAGTCGATCTGAACAACGACCGCATCTTTTTCGCATCCGGCGGCCTCGATCCGCTGCAACGCCATGTCTATTCGACGTCGCTTTCAACGCCCTCCAATGAGACGCGCCAGCTCACAGTCGCCACCGGCATGCATGCGGCGAGCTTCGCCGAGAGCGCCGATGTGTTTGTCGATACGCACAGCAATCCGGCGACGCCACCTTCGGTTCGGCTATTCGATGCCGAGGGCCAGGAGTTGTCGATTCTCGAAGCGAACACGATGCAACCGGGGCATCCTTACTGGCCGCATTTTCATCAGCACGCGATTCCGGAATTCGGCAGCATCACCGGCGCCGAAGGTCAGTCGCTCTACTATCAACTGACCAAGCCGAGTGATTTCGACGCCGAGAAAAAGTATCCCGTGCTGGTCTTTGTTTACGGCGGACCGCATGTGCAGAATGTACAGAAGTCCTGGGACGATCCATTGGTGCAAGTCATGGCGCGGCGCGGCTATCTGGTTTTCTCCCTCGACAACCGCGGCAGTGACCGCCGTGGCAAGGCCTTCGAGGAAGCGTTGTTTCGCCGCATGGGCGGGCCCGAAGTCATCGATCAGCTCGAGGGCGTGAAATGGCTGAAGGCGCAATCGTTCGTTGATGCTGATCGAGTCGGCGTGTTCGGCTGGAGCTACGGTGGCTACATGAGTCTTTTGATGTTGGCCAAGGCCTCAGACCAGATCGCAGCGGGCGTTGCTGGCGCGCCAGTGACC
>JANMSL010000799.1:0-2453 GCA_031389245.1 Lysobacterales bacterium
GCTTCGCTGGCGATCAACGCCGCCTCGGCGCGTAGCCGGTCGGAGACGTTGTAAGCCAGCACCAGGTGCGCTTTGGCGTTGCCAAAGCGAATATCGCTGCGCACGATGTCCACATGAATCAGACTGCCGTCATGGCATCGATGCGTGCAGATTCCTGCACGAACGTGTCCGGAATTGGTTTTGTTTTCGTTGTGAAACATCAGGAAATGTTCGACATCCTCAGCACTGTGCAGATCGGTGACACGCAGTGCGAGAAACTGGTCCCGGGTGTACCCGTATTGCAAGACGGCGGCGTCGTTGACTTCGAGGATGCGCAAATTCTCCGGGTCGTAGACCCACATCGGCATCGGACTGGCGTCGAACAGGGTGCGGTAGTCGTTTTCGCGCTCGGCAAGCATGGCGCCCAGGCGATGTCGTTCCACGGCATAGCGCAGACTACGGCCCAGGGATTCACCATCGAGTTTGGCTTTGACCAGGAAATCCGCGGCGCCGGCTTGCAGGCAAAGACGGTCCACTTCAGGGCTGCTGTGCCCGGTCAACACAATCATTGGCGGCCGCCGAAAGTCGTCCGCGGTCTCGCTCAGAAGATCGGCACCGGTGCGGGCACCCAGCTGAAAATCAACCAGGACAACGTCATGCGCATGGCGTTCGAGCTGCACCAGTGCTTCGTCATAGGTGCTGGCGGTTTCGGCGACATAGTCGCCATGCGCACCGAGATGATCCAGCAGATCGACAAGAAGGAACCGGTCGTCGGGATCGTCGTCCACCAGCAAGACGCGCAATGGCGGTGTCTGTTTGGGCATGAAGTCCTCGATGCTACGGCGGTCCGGCCGATACCGTGGCTGGAATATGGCTGGAGTATGGCTGGGCAGACGCCATCACTCCAATCGGGTGAATGCGTCGTTCGGCTCGGGTAGCTTGGCTCAAGCGATGCTGCGCCACAACGGTCCGCCGCTGCCGCGAGTCAAATGCCAGCCGGTGCCTGCGACCGCGGGTTCGCTTTGACCCCTGGCGTGCGTCAGCCAGTCGCGCTATCTGCCTTGGTGCAGCCCTCGATCGCCCGACGCCCTGCGCCAAAGCGCGGGCATGCAGGCGATGCCATGCATACTCGCGCCCGGAAGGCCTCCGCGGCCCATCAAAAGCGCGCGGCAGTCATCTGCACTGGCGACGCCTGCGGCATGCGACGGGGAGACGTGTGCGCAGTGGCCTTGTTACTGCGGTTGGACTGCAACAGCCTGGCGATGACCTGCTTGAGCTGCTCGTCCTCCCAGGGCTTCGCGACCAGTTCGATCGGTCCCATGCCCTTGACCATGGCCATGGCTTCCAGGATTCCGGCAAAGCCGCTGAGCAGGATGCGCGGCGTATGTGGGTGCAGTTCGGTGAATTTTTGCATAAAGTCTACGCCGGTCATTGTCGGCATCAGGTAATCGGCGATGACCAGGTCGAATTCGCATTCCGCAGCTCGCGCCAGAGCCAGCGCCGGCTTCTCGAAAGATTCCACCACCGCCTCCCCACGAAGCTGGGCAAACGGCATGAAGTGAATGGTGCGGCCGAGGCTGCGCAGCACATTGCGATCGTCGTCAACGAGCATGATTCGGGCCATGGGATTCTCTCTTGAGCAAAGGTTGCGGCGGTGGGGTGAGTGTCGGAAAGTCTGTCTCGGCTCGCCGCCACCCGCGTTTCTTGGATCACATATTGGACCTGGCCGGCAACGCCCGAAATACGTGCAAATACCTAAGCAAACGGTCCACAGCGAGCGCATAATTGGCACATAGGACGAGCGACGATATTGACCGCTGCCAGCGGGCGCCTAGGACAACCAGATGTCGACACGTTTCCATCGCATTCTGCAGTTGGGCAACGCCCTCGGACCCGCGTTGGACCGGCCTGGACATGATCGGAGGGTATTGCTCGCGCGCCCTGCGCCGCAACCGGTAGGCCTGCGGTGATCATCCATTCCGCGGATGACATTGCCGCGCTGGCGCGCCGCTTGCTCGAAACCGAGCAGCAGTTGCGCATGGTGATTGCGAGTGCGGGTAGCGGGCACCCGCCCGCCGTGATGGCCTCGTCCCACGCTGAACGAATCGATCCAGCAGCGCTCGCCTGCGTATTGCTCGACGCCGAGGGCGTCATCGTCCACGCCAGTTCGGCGTGGCAGCAAAAGCGAGCGCTTGGCGGTCTGTTCGACACCGCCCGCGAGACCAGAGTAGGGGCTAATTTTCTGGAGGTTTGCGACCGCGCATCCGCGCGCCCGTCGACCGCGGCGCATCAACTGGCGGCAGGCATACGCTCGGTGCTCGATGGCACCGTTATCAGGTTCGCGCTCGACCTACCGGGTACGGCTACCTCCACCGCTCGCATCGACGTCTTTGGACTGGGTTCCGAATTGCGCGAACGCATCGTGGTGACCCTGATCGACGATTCCGATGGGCCGTTGGCCCAGGCTGCATGCG
>JANMSL010000032.1:0-15118 GCA_031389245.1 Lysobacterales bacterium
GCCACCTGGGCCAGCAGCCTGGCGCATTCGTCTGCAGACATCGCCACCGTGGATCGTTTCAATCCATGGATGTCGGTGGACCAGACCGGTCGCGTGTTTGTCATGTTCTATGACACACGCCTCAGCACCAGCCGCTCGGGCACCGATATCTATTATTCGGTTTCCACCGATGGTGGTGTGACTTTCAGCACCGCGACACGACTGACCGCAGTCACCTCCAAGAACATCGGCGATTCGTTCGAGTGGGGCGACTACAACGGCATGGACATGCAGTTGAACGACATCATGGCCATCTACACCGACAATCGCGATGAGACCGGCGGTACGGCAGAATCCGTAGATGCCTATGTCAAAGGTGGCTTCTCTGGGGTCGTGGGCAACGTGGCGCCGACAGCAAACTACTCGTTCACCACGAGCGGCCTGACCGCCAACTTCACCGACAGCTCGACCGATAGTGATGGCAGCATCGCCTCGCGCAGCTGGAACTTCGGTGACAGCACCACGTCGACCTCGACCAATCCGAGCAAGACCTACAGCGCAGCGGGCACCTACAGCGTGGTGCTGACGGTGACTGACAATGGTGGCCTGACCAACAGCATCACCAGATCGGTAACGGTGAGTACCGCCGCCAACGTCGCACCGGTGGCCAACTTCAGCTTCAGCACCAGCGGCCTGACTGCTACGTTTACCGACAGCTCGACGGACAGCGATGGCACCATTGCTTCGCGCAGCTGGAACTTTGGCGATAGCACAACGTCGACCGCCAGCAACCCAAGCAAGACCTACAGTGCAGCCGGCACGTTCAACGTGGTGTTGACGGTGACCGACAATGGCGGAGCCACCAACAGCATCACCAGGGCAGTGACCGTCAGCACGTCGGGAACCGAGCTGAGCAATGGCGTTGCCAAGACCGGTCTTTCGGCGGCATTGGGCACGTCGCTGAACTTCACCATGGCGGTTCCGACCGGCGCGACTGGCCTGAGGTTCGTTATCAGCGGTGGCACCGGAGACGCGGACATGTACGTCAAGTTCGGCTCGGCGCCGACCGACACCGTGTATGACTGCCGTCCGTTCCTGGGTGGCAATGCCGAGACCTGCAACATCACAACCGCAGTAGCCGGTACGTATCACGTGCGCCTGAAGGCCTACGCGGCGTTCTCGGGGGTCTCGTTGACGGGCAGCTACAGCGTGGGTGGCGCGTTCTTCCAGAACCTGACCGACGTCGCCATTGGTGACAACACCACGGTCAACAGTCCGATCACGGTCACCGGGGTTGCCGGCAATGCCCCAGCTACGTTGAGTGTGGCGGTGAACATCGTGCATACCTATCAGGGCGACCTGAAAGTTGACCTGGTTGCACCCGATGGCACTCTGTACAACATCCACAATCGCACGGGTGCGGGCACCGACAACATCATCAAGACGGTGACCATCAATGCCTCCAGCGAAGTCGCGAATGGCACCTGGAATCTGCGCGTGAACGATAACGCCGGTGGTGACACAGGCTTCATCAACAGTTGGTCGATGCAGTTCTGAGTGGGGGCGGCCCGGCTCGGGTCGCAATCACCGTAGTACTCGAACCCCGGCCTGGTGCCGGGGTTCTTTTTTGGTGAGACATTCATTGCGGAAACGGCCAGCGCGATTGCTGATGTTGCCGAGGCTATGATTCCCTTGGTTGGTGCCGATGCGCTTCACCGACTCGCACGGAACGAAGCATCGGGCCACGACCCGCTTTACAATGCGTGCTTGCTTACTGCGAGGTGTGCCATGTCCATTGTGCGTATGTCCGACGTTGCGCTGGGCGGCAAGCGCGTGCTGATCCGCGAAGATCTGAACGTGCCGATCAAAGAGGGACGCATCACTTCGACACAACGTCTGGAGTCTTCACTACCCACGATCCGCGCTGCACGCGACGCCGGCGCGCGCGTGCTCGTGCTCAGCCATCTGGGGCGACCCAAGGAGGGCGTCTGGGACGAGGTTTCGTCTTTGGCACCGGTGGCAACTTGGCTGAGCGATGCGTTGGGCGCGCCGGTGCGCCTAATCCGCGATTACCTTTCGCAGGGCACCGGCGGCGGTGTTGAAGTGGCGCCCGGCGAAGTGGTGTTGCTGGAAAACTGCCGCATGAACGTTGGCGAGGAAAAAGACAGCGAGGCGCTCGCGCGCAAGTACGCTGCGCTGTGCGACGTCTTCGTCATGGATGCCTTCGGAACAGCACATCGCGCCCAGGCATCGACGCATGGTGTGGTGAAATTTGCACCGATCGCCTGCGCCGGTCCGCTGTTGATGGCCGAGTTGGATGCCCTTTCCCAGGCGTTGGAGAAGCCGGACAGGCCGGTCTTGGCGATCGTCGCGGGTTCCAAGGTTTCGACCAAGCTGGCATTGCTGGAAAGCCTGATCACCAAAGTGGACCTGCTGATTGTCGGTGGCGGCATCGCCAACACCTTTCTTGCTGCGCAGGGGTACCCCGTGGGCAAGTCGCTTTACGAGGCGGACCTGCTCGATACAGCGCGGCGCATTTTCGATGACGCCAAGTCACGTGGTGCCGAAATTCCAATGCCAGTCGATGTCGTGGTTGCGGGTGCCTTCGCTGCAGATGCGCCAGCCACAGTCAAGGCGATTACGGACGTGGTTTCCGATGACATGATTCTGGATATCGGGCCGGAAACCGCCCGACGTTATGCCGACATTGTGCGCAACGCACGCACCGTGGTGTGGAATGGTCCGGTAGGGGTTTTCGAGTTTGATGCGTTTGGCGAAGGCACCAAGGCACTGGCGTTGGCGGTTGCCGAGTCTTCCGCATTTTCGATCGCCGGTGGTGGCGACACCCTCGCCGCGATCGAGAAATATGGCGTCGCCGATCGCATGAGCTATATCTCCACCGGCGGTGGCGCGTTCCTGGAGTTTCTGGAAGGTAAGGAATTGCCGGCGGTGGCAGCGTTGCGGGCGCGGGCTTAGGCGGGGCACGAAGCGTTGAGTGGGAATGTCAGGCGGAGTTGCGCCAAAGCATCGCGGCTCACGCCGCTCCCACTCCAGCGCTCCACTCCAGCCGGCTCCGCTCGTACAGCCGGCACGCCGTTCAAATTTCGACTTGCGTGCCCAGTTCGATCAGCCGATTGCCAGGGATCTGAAAGTACGCCGTCGCCGATTCCGAGTTGCGTGACATGAACGCGAAAATCTTGTCGCGCCAAAGCGGCATGCCACCGTGACCCGAGGTGGGAATCAGCGTTTCCCGGCTGAGGAAAAAAGTGGTGTCCATCATTTCGAACGGCAGGCCGCAACTCTGGCAGCCTTCCATGGAGCGGGGCACATTGGGTTCTTCGGTAAAGCCGAAGCGCAGCTTCATGATGAAAAATTCGTTGCCGAGTGGCTCGATGGCGATGCGCGATTCCTTGTCGGCGATGGGCACTTCCAACGTCTCGACGGTCAACAGCACGTTGCGTTCGTGCATGACTTTGTTGTGTTTGAGGTTGTGCAGCAACGCGTGCGGGACACTCTCGTGGTTGGCGGTCATGAACACCGCCGTACCTGGAACACGCAGCGGTGGATGCGCAGAAATCGAAGCAATGAACGGCTTGAGCGCCAGGCCATCGGCTTTCATCTGTGCCATCACCAGCGTGCGGCCTTTTCGCCAGGTCGTCAACACGGTGAAAATCACCACGCCCAACACCAACGGGAACCAGCCGCCATGCGGTATTTTGATGATGTTGGCCGAAAAGAAGGCGAGATCCATGGTCAGGAACGTCGCGCCGACAATGCCGGCGAGCCACGGGCTCCAATGCCACAGCCGCACCGCGACGATCAATGCCAACAACGTGTCGATCAACATCGTGCCGGTGACTGCAATACCGTAGGCGGCAGCCAGATTACTCGATGACTGGAATCCAATGACGACCAGGATGATCGAGATCAGCAAGAACCGATTGACCCAGGGCACATAGATCTGCCCGACGGTTTCATCGGAGGTATGCAAGATTCGCATGCGCGGTGCGAAGCCCAGTTGCACTGCCTGGCGGGTAACCGAGAACGCGCCAGAAATCACCGCCTGCGAGGCAATGACTGCGGCTGCGGCGGAGAGCGCGATCATCGGATACAGAGCCCATTCGGGCGCCAGCAGAAAGAATGGATTGCGCGCTGTAGAGGGATCGCCGAGGAGCAGTGCGCCTTGGCCGAAGTAATTGAGTATCAGTCCGGGAAAAACCCACCAGAACCAGGCCAGTCGAATCGGCCGCGTGCCGAAATGCCCCATATCGGCATAGACGGCTTCAGCACCGGTAATCGCCAGTACCACGGTGCCCAGTGCGAGAAACGACAGCCAAGGGTGGGCTGCGAAAAAATAGTAGCCATACACCGGATTGAGCGCGCGCAGGACCGATGGCGTCTCCAGTATCTGGTTAACGCCGAGCACGCCCAGGACCAAAAACCATACGATCATGATCGGCCCGAAAATTGCGCCGACGCGGGCCGTGCCACTGCGCTGGAAAGAAAACAGGCCGATAACGATCACTACGGTAATCGGAACGACATAGCGCTCCAGATTGGGTGCTGCGATCTTCAGACCCTCGACTGCGCCAAGAATTGACATCGCGGGCGTGATCACGCCATCCCCATAGAACAGCGCGGCACCGAGCACCGCCAACAGGATGACGACGCGGCGCCAGCGACCGGCATCGCCAACGGCACGCAGGGCCAGCGCCATCAAGGCCATGATGCCGCCTTCGCCGCGGTTGTCGGCGCGCATGATGAACATCACGTATTTCAGCGATACCACCAACATCATCGACCAGACAGCCAGGGACAGAACGCCCAGCACATTGGTTTCAGTGACCGGCATGGCATGCGGGCCGCCAAACGCCTCTTTCATCGTATAGAGCGGGCTGGTGCCAATGTCGCCGAAGACGACACCTACCGCAGCCACGGCCAGTGCAGCCACGCCGGTGGCTTTCTTTTGATCAGTGGATGAATCCATTGGGGTCGGAATCGACGCGTCGCGGATCGAGAAGGCGCGTAGTGTAGCGATCTGGTTTGGAATCGGGTGCCTAATTTTCAGTTTTCAACGTCGGCCGTTGAATGGCACTTTGCGAGTCAGCGCGTCAGTGCTAAAAGCGGAACAGACGCTGGTCGCCCTCTGGCCGCGCCAAATAGCCTGCTTTCGCACACCGATCATGTTGCCGCAGACGGCCGAGCGACGCCGCCGGGGGGGTCAGCGCAGTGCTGCTTTGAGCGCCTTTCGAATCAGCGTTTCAGCGCTGTCGCCAGGTTCAGCAGCATCCTTTAACAGACGCAGGATTTCCGGTGGCTTGTAACCAAACTGCACGAGGGCAGCGGTAGCTTCAGCGTTGGGATCGTTGGCCACGCCGCGCGCGCCGCCGTTGGGCAGGCTAGCCCCATCGTTCATGCCGTCGACGCGGTCGCGCAGTTCCAGCACGATTCGCTCGGCAGTCTTCTTGCCGATGCCAGGAATGCGCGTCAACGCAGTGATCTCGCTGTTCAACACCATGCGCGCGAAGTCTCCCACCGACACGCCGGAGAGAATCGACAACGCGGTTTTGGCACCGATTCCGCTGACTTTGAGCAGGGTGCGAAACAACGTACGTTCGGATTCACGGTGAAATCCATACAGCGCGACTGCGTCTTCCTTGACCGCGTAGTGCGTTATCAGTGTGACTTCGCGGCCGGTCGCGGGCAGCTCATAGAAAGTCGACATCGGCGCTTCCAGTTCGTAGCCAACACCGTTTACGTCGATCATCAACGCGGGTGGCTGTTTACTGACCAGGGTGCCTCTTAGTCTGCCGATCATTTCGTTTCCTTGTCCATTCAGTTTTGACTCAACGCCGGCGCCATGCCGCGCGTGGAATGCCAAAGCGAGCGATCGTTGATCGTGTATGCGCATGGGTCAGCGCGATGGCCAGCGCATCGGCAGCATCGGCCTGCAGTTTGCCGGTGAGACCGAGCAACATGCGCACCATGTGCTGAATCTGCGCCTTGTCTGCGCCTCCGGTGCCAACCACTGCCTGTTTGACCTCTTTGGCGGCGTATTCGGTCAGCGCCAGATCGCGGGTGACTACCGCGCAGATTGCCGCACCGCGTGCCTGTCCAAGCTTGAGCGCAGAATCCGGGTTGCGCGCCATAAATACTTTTTCGATCGCGACTTCATGCGGCGCCCAGGTGCCGATGATTTCGCTGACCTCATCGAAGATCTGTTTCAGTCGTAAATGGAAAGTTTCATTATCCAGTAGCTGTATCGCACTATGAAACACATGTGTTCCCTTGCCCGTTGCGTCGATATCAATAATGCCGATACCGGTGCGTTGGCTACCTGGATCGATGCCGAGAATGCGGATCATGAGCCTCTTTTGAGCGCGGCTTGCTCCGCCATCACAGATACGCCTCGGCCGGCAGATCGGCGTTCGAATAAACGTTTTGCACATCATCCAGATCTTCAAGCCGCTCCAGCATTTTGACTACGGCGACGGCGGTGTCGCCCTCGACAGCTACATCGTTCTCGGCGCGCCAAGTGATCTCGGCGTGAGCGGGTTTGAGACCAGCCGTTTCCATTGCGGCTTTAACCGCTTGATAGGCATCTGGCGAGGTCACTACATCAATCGATTGGTCATCCGGATAGACAACGACATCATCGGCGCCAGCCTCGATCGCAATTTCGGTGATGCGGTCTTCATCCGCGCCAGGTGCGAAACTGAGTACGCCGAGTTTCTTGAACATGAAAGCGACCGAACCATCGGTGCCCATGTTGCCGCCGTGCTTGGCGAAGGCATGGCGCACTTCGGCAACGGTACGTATGCGGTTATCAGTCATCGTGTCGACGATTACCGCCACGCCGCCGGGTGCATAACCCTCGTAGCGAATCTCTTCGTAGCTTACGCCTTCGAGTTCGCCAGTAGCCTTCTTGATCGCGCGATCGACATTGTCCTTGGGCATGTTGTTTACGAACGCTTTGTCGAGCACCAGGCGCAGTCGCGCGTTCGTGCTCGGGTCGCCACCGCCGGCACGCGCCGCCACACCGATCTCACGAATGATCTTGGTAAAAATGCGCCCGCGCACAGAATCCTGCTTGCCTTTGTGGTGCTGGATGTTTGCCCACTTGGAGTGTCCGGCCATGATCAAGGTCCAATATAAAGCGGGTATCTTAGCGCTATCGCTGGAATCGACCATCACGCAGAAACGCAATCACCTGCGTCGCGCACGCCGCCGAGAACGGCAAGCCGGTATGCGAAGCGCGCATCACCAGATGATCGGTGATCCCTGGCAATTGGGTCTCTGCGACGCGAACCGTCCCGTCATTCTCGCCTTCGAGTTTCCCCGCCAGCCGACCCAGCCCGCGCGCGACATTGCCGGCGATCACTCCAACCTCGCGGGTACCGTTCCAGGCGTCGAGCCCTTCGATCAGGCGACGTCTGCTCTTGCCGATCAAGATCGGCGCGTAGCGCGCCATGCGACTGGCCGAGTGACTGCCGCACAGGGGTGAGCCAAGACACACGGTGCGCCCGGCGGGTGCATTGCGGTCGGTGGCGAGGAGCGACACCAGGCCACCCAGGCTGTGCCCGACCAGGTGCACTGGTCGGCCTTCGTGTTTGGCCAAGCGCTGCCGAACTTTCTCCGCAGCGATTTCGGGACTGTTGAACAGGGTGAAGTACTCAACGATCTCGGGCGCGAACCCGGCCGCGCGTAGCCGGCTTGCCAGTAACAACATCGCGTAACCACGCATCCACAGGCCATGCAACAGGATCACGGGTTCGGCATCAGGCGCGGACATGCGATTCCTCAGGCGCGAACACGAGCCGGCCCATGGCAGCAAGGGTATCGCGAGCGAACCAATAACAATCGAGCGGCGGTTCATGGGGCGCATCCTCAATGTCGAAAAACATGAAGATGCGCAAACCGCCGGCGCTGATCAGACCCAGAACGCCGGTCGAGTTTTTTCGGCGTCCCGGTAGCGCATGGCGCAACCAAACACGGGTTGTTGGTTTGTACTCCGGCCGCGGCTGCGGCCATGACAAAGCGTTGCTGTGGCCAGGTCGCGGACGGACGCCCTTGACGTTGCTTACTTTTTTTCCGGCTTCACCACGCGAACGTGCAGTTCTTGCAGCTGCACCTGCGGCACTTCCGATGGCGCTGCCGTGAGCAGGCAGTTGGCCGAAGCCGTTTTTGGAAAGGCGATCACATCGCGGATCGATTCGGTGCCAACCATCAAAGCGGCCATGCGGTCGATACCAAAGGCAATGCCACCATGCGGCGGCGCACCGTATTTCAATGCCTCAAGCAGGAAGCCAAATTTGATCTGCGCTTCCTCAGCACTGATACCGAGCAGATCGAACACGGCGCTTTGCATGTCCGGTCGATGAATACGGATCGATCCGCCACCAATCTCGTTGCCATTGAGCACGCAGTCATAGCCGCGTGAAACCGAGTTGGTCGCATTCGCCATCAAATCGGCAACATCGTCGATCTTGGGCGCAGTGAACGGATGATGCAGCGCGAAGTAGCGCTTCTCCTGCGCGTCGTATTCGAACATGGGGAAATCCGTAACCCAGAGTGGCGCCCAGATATTTTGCACCGCACCCATATCCTTGGCGACTTTGATGCGCAGTGCGCCCATGAAGTCGGAGACTGTCTTGTACTGGCCAGCGCCAAAAAACAGCACGTCGCCCTGTTGCGCGCCTACTGCTTTGAAGATGCCATCGAGCGCGGCGTCGTCGAGGAATTTGACGATCGGAGAAGTCAGGCCTTCGCGGCCTTTGTCCAGATCGTCGATCCGGATCCAGGCCAGGCCCTTGGCGCCGTACTTGGCGACATATGGTGTCAAATCGTCGATCTGTTTGCGGGTCATTTCGCCGCCGCCCGGCACCCGCAGCACGGCCACGCGGCCGCCCACATCGTTGGCAGGTCCACTGAACACCTTGAACTCGACGTGCTTGAGATGATCAGCTACATCGACCAGTTCCCAGGCGATGCGCAGGTCCGGCTTGTCCGAACCGTAGCGGCGCATGGCCTCGGCGTAAGTGATGCGCGGAAACGGTTCGGCCAGGTCAACGCCATTCACGGTTTTGAAGATATGCCGCAGCATGCCTTCAACCATGTCCTGCACGTCATGTTCCTCGACAAAGGCAAATTCCATATCGAGCTGGGTAAATTCCGGCTGACGGTCGGCACGCAGGTCCTCGTCGCGGAAACAGCGTGCGATCTGGTAGTAGCGATCCATGCCGGCCATCATCAGCAGTTGTTTGAACAGCTGCGGTGATTGCGGCAGCGCGTAGAACTCGCCCGGATGCACGCGGCTGGGCACCAGATAATCGCGGGCGCCCTCGGGCGTCGCCTTGGTCAGGATCGGAGTTTCGATGTCCTGGAACGCGCGTGCATCCAGATAGCGGCGGATTTCCTGTGTCAGCCGCGTGCGCAGACGCATCGCGTGCTGCATTTGTGGGCGACGGATATCCAGATAGCGATACTTCAGGCGCGCTTCTTCGCCGGGCTGGTCGTCAAGCTGGAACGGCAGCGGGGCTGAAGCGTTGAGCACTTCCACCACAGCGCACACCACTTCGATTTTGCCGGTCGCAAGGCGATCATTGATCTGCGATGCCGGGCGCGCACGGACTTGGCCGGTTATCCTCAGGCAATATTCGTAACGCACTGCTTCGCCGATCTTGAACGCCGCCTGGTTGTCCGGCTCGATCACGCATTGCACGATGCCTTCGTGGTCGCGAAGGTCGATAAAGATCACGCCGCCGTGGTCGCGCCGTGTATTTGCCCAACCGCAAAGGGTGACGGTTTGTCCGACCAGGCGCTCTTCAACACGCCCGCAAAAGTGACTACGCATGCTATCTCCGGAGACGGCGCCAAACCCAAAGCGCCAATGCAGAAAGGGGCGCGAATGCTAAGGGCGCAGGCTGGAGACTGCAAACCATTTACTGGACCGACGCCGAAGAGCCAGTCGCAAGGTGATGCTCCAATGGGTCAAGGAACGCGCTGTGGCGCCAACGCTGTGGCATATCAGGCGCGTGGTTGCAGTCGGTCCATCGACGCCGGGTGTTTAGCTCATCACCAACCAGACAGGTCGTACGGACTGACCAATGACTGTCTCAACACCGAACCTGGATAACCTTGGCCGGGTTGCGCGCACCGACCGGAGGCGCAACAGCTTTAAGCAAGTGCCGACCTGAACTCGGCGATACACTCGAGCGATAAAGGGCGGGTAAACAACGGGCTGACACGCTCGCTGCAGACCTTGCGCGCACCACCGCGGTCGTCATAATGTCGCGGCGTATTCAATCGGAGGCTCCATGAACCAACCTGTCGTCCAACCCTATCGCGCAGAGGCGCAGCCGCTGACCAACAAGGTATTGCGCAATGCCTACATCTTGCTCAGTCTGATGCTGGCGCTGAGCGCTGCGGTTACAGGAGTGACCATTGCCAGTGGCATGCAGCCGTTCAATCCTTGGATTACGCTCGGTCTGCTGCTGGTGACACCGTTCATTCTGATGCGTTTCACCAATTCTCCATTGGCGATTCCAATGGCCCTGGGCTATGGCGCATTGATTGGCTTTCTCATGGGTCCAATCGTCGGACTTTATATGGCGAAGAATGCCAACATCGTGATCAATGCCTTTGCCGGTACCGCAATCGCAACGTTTGCCCTGTCGATGTATGCGCTCTTGACGCGCAAAGATTTCAGTTTCCTGCGCGGATTCTTCGTGGTGGGCGTGGTCGTGGTGCTGATCGCCATCGTCGCGCAGCTCATTTTTCAATTGCCGCTGATGGGCTTGATGATCTCTGGCGCGGTGGTGTTGCTGTCGTCGGTCGGCATTCTGTGGCACACCAGCCAAGCAGTGCATGGCGGTGAGAGCAACTATGTTGTGGTTGCGGTTGGCCTGTTCAGCGACATCTGGAGCATGTTCATGAGCCTGCTGCGCATCTTCGGCATCTTTGGCGACGATTGATCCAGGCCGTGGTGCCGGCAGTACCAAACGCCGCGACTTCTCGCGGCGTTTTTATTCGGTGCGTAAAAACTGTCGTCGACCACTGTTCAAAGCGGTAGCGGCGACGCATAGCCAAGGGTAACCGTGACCGCGAAGGCTAGACGCTGTCACTCTTGGTCGATGAGGCAGGGGCAGGGGCAGGCGTCGCCGCGGCAGCCGGCTCAGACTTCGTGGTTGCGGCAGGCGTTGCAGCCTCCGCTGCGGGTGCGCCACTGGAACCATCGCCGGAAAGGTTACGCTTCTTGTCGCCCTCTTTCTTGAAGTCCGTTTCGTACCAGCCGCTACCCGCCAGGCGAAAAGAGGGCGCGGTGACTCGACGTGAAATCTGCGGCAACTCGCACTTTGGGCATTCGCTGGGATCTGGGTCGGACATCTTTTGCAAGTTGTCAAACACGGTGCCGCAACTGGCGCATTGGTATTCGTAGATCGGCATGACGTACTCCTTCGACTGCCCGATGTGGGGCCTGGACGTGCGAATTCAAGCTGAGGGACAGAAACTGTCCTAGCCGCGGGCGGCCGTTGTGCTTCAATGTCCAGCGCCGCCGCAGTCGATGTGAGGACAAGCAATGTCAGCAGTGAGTAATGCGCAACTGATGGATGCTCATGCTGCTCCGGGATACGTCGGCCTCGTCGGCGGTGCCGACTGGCTGAACCGCGCGATCCGCCGCATGCAACATCCAGGTTTCAGGCCGGAGCAGCGCAGCGACTGGTCGCACGCGTTCATCTTCTCGGGTCGGCGCGCGGATGGCCAGCTGTGGATACTTGAGTCAGATCTGGAAATGCATCGCAAGCAGATCCGACTCGGCGTGCAGGAAAACCGTGCGAGCAAGTACTTCGACGCGGAGGCCTTTCCGAATCTGGCGATCCTGGATTTTGGCCTGAGTGAACAGCAGACCGCACAGGTGCTGACCGCGGCACTGGACCTGCTTGCGGGATTGACGCGTTATTCATTGCGCGAAATCGTGGGTACTCTGCTCGCGGTGCAAAGCCGTCGTCTGCGCCGACGTGAAAACGTGCTGGCGCAGCAAGGTTCGGTCTATTGCTCGGCCATGGTGCAACACTGCTTCGCGCAGATTGGCCTGCACTTCAGCGATGGATTGGCGATGAAAAACACCATGCCGGAAGACATTGCCGCAACGCCGTTGCCGCATCGGCGATTTGCCATTGTGCGAGTGTAGGGGGCTCGCTGGCTGTGTTTTTAGGTCCGATCCTCGATGACACCGATCAATCACGGCTCACGCCGCTCCCACATTCGTCAGCGTTCACCATCAAGTTTTATGGAACACCATTCTGCCGTTTTCCACTGCGACCACAATGGTGTCGCCGCTGACAAAGCCTCCCTGCAGAATTTCGCGCGCCAGTGGGTTTTCCAGCTGTTGCTGGATCGCACGCTTCAACGGTCGTGCGCCGTACACCGGGTCGAATCCGGCATCGCCAAGCGCATCCAGTGCGCCATCGCTCAACTCCAGCTTGATACCGCGGTCGCCCAGACGCTTGGCCAAATGCTGGCTCTGGATTCGTGCGATATGACGTATGTGTTCGCGGCCCAGAGGATGAAACACCACGATTTCGTCCAGCCGATTGATGAATTCCGGACGGAAATGGCCCTGCACCGCATCCAACACGGCAACTTTCATGCCGCTGTAGTCGTTGCGCGTGGCGTACTCCTGGATCAGCTGCGAGCCTAGATTGGAGGTCATCACAATCACCGTATTGCGAAAGTCGACCGTGCGCCCTTGCCCGTCGGTGAGGCGGCCATCATCAAGCACTTGCAGCAGCACATTGAAGACATCGGAATGTGCTTTTTCAACTTCATCGAGCAACACCACGGAATACGGGCGCCGGCGCACCGCTTCGGTGAGATAGCCGCCTTCCTCATAGCCTACGTAGCCGGGAGGCGCGCCGATCAGTCGCGATACCGAATGCTTCTCCATGAACTCGCTCATGTCGATACGCACCATCGCGTCGCCGGAGTCGAACAGGAACTCCGCCAACGCCTTGCACAGTTCGGTCTTGCCCACGCCAGTCGGTCCCAGGAACAGAAACGACCCGTTCGGACGATTGGGGTCGGATAGCCCAGCGCGCGAGCGCCGAATCGCATCGGACACGGCAGTCACTGCTTCGTTCTGACCGATCACGCGGCGGTGCAGCTCATCTTCCATGCGCAGCAGCTTTTCGCGTTCACCTTCCAGCATCTTGTTGACCGGAATACCGGTCCAGCGCGACACCACCTCGGCGATTTCCTCTGCGGTTACTTTCATCTGCAGCAGCCTGAAGCCCTTCTGCTCGGCATCGTGTGCGGCCTGCAATTGCTTCTCCAGTTGCGGCAGTGAGCCGTATTGAATTTCGGATGTCTTGGCCAAGTCGCCTCGACGCATTGCCGATTCCATCTCAATTTTTACGCGCTCGATCTCTTCCTTGATTTTGGTGGTGCCCTGTACCGCTGCCTTCTCGGATTTCCAGATTTCATCAAGATCCGAGAACGCGCGTTCCAGTGTGGCGATCTCGGCCTCGAGGTCGGCGAGTCGCTGCCGTGACTCGGCGTCTTTCTCTTTCTTCAGCGCTTCGCGTTGAATCTTGCGCTGGATCAGGCGACGTTCAAGTCGGTCGAGCTCTTCCGGCTTGGAGTCGATTTCCATGCGTATGCGAGATGCCGCCTCGTCCATCAGATCGATGGCCTTGTCTGGCAGTTGGCGGTCGGCGATGTAGCGGTTGGACAGCGTCGCCGCTGCGACGACGGCCGGATCAGTGATTTCAACGCCGTGATGCACAGCGTATTTTTCCTTGAGCCCGCGCAGGATCGCGATGGTGTCCTCGACCGAGGGCTCGCCGACAAACACTTTCTGGAATCGGCGTTCGAGTGCTGCGTCCTTCTCAACGTATTTACGATACTCGTCCAGCGTGGTGGCGCCGACACAATGCAACTCGCCGCGCGCCAGTGCCGGCTTGAGCATGTTGCCGGCGTCCATCGAGCCTTCGGCCTTGCCCGCGCCGACCATGGTGTGCAGCTCATCGATGAACAGAATGACGCGGCCTTCTTGCTTGGACAAGTCGCTCAGCACTGCTTTGAGTCGTTCTTCGAATTCACCACGGAATTTGGCGCCAGCGATCAACGCCCCCATGTCGAGCGAAAGCACACGCTTGTCGCGCAGACCCTCAGGAACTTCGCCATTGATGATGCGTTGTGCCAGACCTTCCACGATGGCGGTCTTGCCAACACCGGGCTCACCGATCAGTACCGGGTTGTTTTTGGTGCGTCGTTGCAGCACCTGGATGACACGACGGATTTCCTCGTCGCGGCCGATGACCGGATCGAGCTTTCCTGCCTCGGCGAGTTTGGTGAAATCGATGGTGTATTTCTCCAGCGCCTGTCGGTGTTCCTCGGCGTTGGCATCTTCGACTTTTTCGCCGCCCCGCATCTCATCGATCGCCGCAGTGATTTTCTCCGGAGTGCAGCTCAACTGACGCAGCAGTTTTCCGATATCGCCGATCTCCTGGGCGCAGGCCAACACGAACAGTTCGCTGGCGATGAACTGATCACCGCGCGACTGCGCCAGTTTGTCGGTCAGGTTGAGCAATCGATTGAGTTCGTTGCCGACGCTGAGATTTCCCTCCTGGCCTTTGACCTTGGGAAGTTGCTCGAGCATCTGTCCCAAGCGTGTGCGCAACGCTGGCACATTGACCCCGGCTTTTGTCAGCAGGGGTCTGGTAGAGCCGCCCTGCTGATCGATCAGCGCGGTGAGCAAATGCAGCGGTTCCAGCATGTTGTGGTCGCGGCCAACCGCCAACGACTGCGCATCCTGCAACGCCTGCTGTAGGCGCGAGGTGAGTTTGTCCATTCGCATGTGAGTGCCCCGGAAATTTGAGGTGGCAGTGGCCAGCCGATTGTTGCTTAGTGAGGCTGCCAGCGACGGTTTTCAAGGTGGCGACGTCGCCTGAGCAGCGTGAGCCGCGATGCTCTTAGCAGGCGGGCAGCTCGACCAGAGCATCGCGGCTCACGCCGCTCCCACAGGTGCTGCGCCATCCGCCATCTTTCGAAGCAAGTTCGCTGTCGCCGCATCCGCTGGAAAAAAGCTCTCCAGTGCCAGTTCGGAAAGGGTGATATCGAGCGGGGTACCAAACTGGGT
>JANMSL010000034.1:0-11953 GCA_031389245.1 Lysobacterales bacterium
CGATTCCCGCAAGCTTGAGCAGCGTGCTGGTACCGCTGGTTCCTATCTTCGATCTGAATTTGGAAGGCAACGAAACAGTGACGCTGCAATTGAATCCGACGGCCAATTATCTGGTCGACACACCAGCCTTGGCCACGCTCATCATCGTCGATTTCATCGATGACGTGTTTCGGGACCAATTTGAGTGAGCAGTTTCGCTCGAAGGTCTGCTGCAGGCGGCGATGATGGAAACGCATTAGCCCCGTCTAGGCTTGGCCCAATGCCTGCCTCGTTCCTGGCAAGCTGAACGATTTCCTGTAGTCGCGCGCGGCAGCGATGCGCATTGTCGTGAGCGCTGTCAACGCTGCCAACCTCGCCGCGTTGTTTCGTGCTGTGACACCTGCACCGCAACCCACCATAGAGAAATTCCAAGGAGCGCTCCATGAATCGTCTGATTGTTGTTTTTGCCCTGCTGGTGCTGTCACCGCTTGCCATAGCGGGCACCCCGCGCGTCGATGCCCGCCAGGAGCGTCAGGATGATCGGATCGATCAGGGCGTGGCCTCCGGAGCGCTCACACATCGTGAGGAAAACCGGCTGGAAGCGCAGCAAGAGCACATCGACAACAAGGAAGCTCGTGCCAAATCCGACGGCGTGGTCACCGCGCGCGAGCGTGCCTCCTTGCACCGTAGCGAGAATCGAGCCAGTCGCAATATTCGTCGACAGAAGCACGATCGCCAGGACCACGATTGATCCAACCCGATTTGATTCCAACCCGATCGGAGGGGCCATGAAACCATGTTGTCCCGCCTGATCCGGATTGATTTTCGATTGCCCAGTGCCCTGACGATCAAGGCTGAGGTACGCTCCCGACTCATCGTCCATCGGGAGTCGCGGTATGCGCAGATCAATGGGATTGGTTTTGTTGTTGTCATCCGGGCTGGTGCTGGCTGAAGCAACCGCTCAGCGCAATGTCATCTTGATGATGGGCAAGCCCGCCGGCGAACTAATGCGCAAGGTGAATACTGATGGCAGCATTCACGTGCACTACGAATACAATGACCGCGGTCGCGGACCAAACACCGACAGCGTTTACCGCGTGGCTGAAGATGCCAGCGTCATCGAGGCACGCACGCAGGGCGTCAATTATTTCAAGGGCAAGGTTGACGAGAGCTATACCCGGGTCGGCAAAAATGCCAAGTGGAAAAACAGCGCCGAAGACGAGACGCGCGAAATAGCCGGCGTGGCGTTCTACTCGAGCCTGGATGGTCCGCCGGAAGAAATGGCCATGCTGGCGCGTGCGCTCATTCGCGCTTCGACGCATTCGCTGCCAATGTTGCCGGTGGGCGAATCAAGTATCGAGCGGGTGCAGACACTGGACGTCCGCGGGAAAGCAGGGGTGGAAAAAATTGGCCTCTACGCCATCAGCGGGCTTGACCTGACGCCCATTCATCTGTGGCTGGACGAAGAACTACAACTGTTCGCACTTTACTCGCCTTGGCAAAGCACGGTGCGCGAAGGCTACGAGGATACCCTGCCCGAACTCGGCAAGCAGCAGGACGCGGTGGAGCACGCTGCGGCCGAGAAGCGTGCGCGCTTGCTGACCCAGAGACTGGAGCGCCCACTGTTGATTGAAAACGTACGCGTGTTCGATCCGGGAACGATGAAGATTACTGCGTCCCAGAGCGTGCTTATCGAGCATGGGCGCATCGCCGAGGTTGCTGCCGCGTCAAAGCTTGTTGCTCGCGAAAACGTCCAACGTCTGGAGGGCAAAGGGCGACTGCTGATGCCCGGACTTTGGGATATGCATGCGCACCTTTCTGCGGGTACCGCACCATTGATCGACATCGCCGCTGGGGTGACCACGGTACGCGACCTGGCCAACGACGAGCAGTCGCTGGCGACGTTGGTTGCCAGCATCGAGGCGGGCCGCGATATCGGCCCGCGGGTGATTCGTGCCGGCTTCATCGATGGGCGCGGTCCCTTTGCCGGACCGACCAAAGTGTTTGCCGACGACGAAAAAGAAATGAAGCAGGCGATTGACCACTACGCCGACGCTGGGTTTGAACAGGTGAAGATCTACAGCTCGATCAAACCGGAGCTGGTGGCGCCTGCTGTGCGCGATGCGCATGCGCGCGGTCTGCGCCTGTCCGGCCATGTGCCGGCGTTCATGACAGCGCGGCAGTTTGTCGAAGCGGGCGCCGACGAGATCCAGCACATCAATTTCGTCGCGTTGAATTTTCTGTACGACAAGGTGCAGGACACGCGTACGCCGGCTCGATTCACCGCGGTTGCCGAGCACTTCGGCAGCTTCGATCTGGGCGCAACGCAGGTACGCGAGTTTCTGGATTTTCTACGCGAACGTAAAACCGTTGTCGACCCGACGCTGTCAACTTTTGAAGGCATGTTTCTGGCGCGTAGCAACGACCCGGCGTTGGATTTTGCCAGCCTCGCGTCGCGACTGCCGGCCACCTGGCAGCGCGGCATCGCCACTGGCAATGGCGGGCTGGAGGTTCCGAAAGGCGGCAGTACGCGCTATCGCATGGCCTATCACAAGCTGATAGACCTGACTGGCATGTTGCATCGCGCCGGGGTAACACTGGTAGCCGGAACCGATGGCGTCGCCGGGTTTTCACTGGTGCGTGAATTGGAGTTGTACGTCGCGGCGGGTATCGCGCCGAAGGATGTGTTGCGTATCGCCACATTGGGCGGTGCTGAAGTAATGGAGCGTGACAAGGAATACGGTCGCGTTGTTGCAGGCTATGTAGCCGACCTGATCCTGGTCGATGGCGATCCCACGCTGTTGATCGGCGATCTGCGCAAGGTCGATACAGTGATTCGTGGCGACCGCATGTTCGACAGTGCGGCCCTGTTCAAGTCTGTAGGCATCAAGCCTTGGCGCTAGACTGAACGCGACATCTTTTCGGCCGATACCAGTGAGGATGCCCGATGCGTGCCTGTTATATCGAACGCTATGGCGGACCTGAGCAACTGCGCCTGGGCGAGCGTCCAACGCCAGCGTGCGGTGCCAATGATGTACTGATCAGGGTCAAAGCCGCCGGTCTGAATCCGGTCGATTTCAAGACACGCGATGGCAAGATCAAGATCTTGTTGCCGTACCGCATGCCATTGGTTCTCGGCAACGAGCTGTCTGGCGTAGTCATCGAAGTCGGCGCGGATGTAAGTCGTCTGAAGGTTGGAGACCGCGTAGCGACGCGCGTCGCCAAGATGAGCGCGGGCGCATTCGCCGAGTACGTGGCGGTAAACCAATCCTGCGTTGCACCGGTGCCTGCGTCGCTCAGCGACATCGATGCGGCAGCCCTGCCACTGGCCGGTCTCACCGCATGGCAATGCCTGCATGAGGTGCTGCAATTGCAGCCCGGCCAGCGCGTGCTGATCCATGCCGGTGCCGGCGGCGTTGGCCACATCGCGATTCAGCTCGCCAAGTCCATGGGTGCGGTGGTAGCTACGACCGGATCGCGCAGTCGTTTCGATTTCCTGCGCAGTCTCGGCGCCGACGAAA
Source organism: Lysobacterales bacterium (assembly GCA_031389245.1). Lineage (GTDB taxonomy): Bacteria > Pseudomonadota > Gammaproteobacteria > Xanthomonadales > Ahniellaceae > 0-14-3-00-62-12. Next base: position 3,501 of record JANMSL010000034.1, read on the forward strand.
TGGTCGACTATCGCAATGAGCGCTTTGAGGAGCGCATCGCGCCAGTGGATGCGGTTCTGGATACGCAAGGCGGCGAGGTATTGCTGCGATCCATTGCTCATACGCGCAAGGGCGGCCGTGTGGTCACCATCGGCGGGCTGCCCACGCCCCAAGTGGCGGACGATTTCGACAAGCCATTCTGGATCAAGTGGATCTTCGCCTTCATCAGTCGCCGCGAACGTAAATTGGCAACACAACGCGGCGTGCAGTTTCGCTACTGGTTCATGCACCCCGATGGCACGCAGCTTGCCGATCTGCTCGGCCTGGTCGAACGCGGCGAGTTGAAACTGAGTACCCAGGTTTTCGAGGGCATCGAGCAATTTCCGCAGGCGTTTGCTGCGCTTGAGTCGGGGCATACTCTGGGCAAGCTGGTGGTGCGTGTGAGTTGAGTGTCAGCTGACAGCGTCCGACCACAGGTCGGACCCACCGAGCAGTGTGTGGGTCCGCGAGCCGTGGTGGGTCCGCGCTGTGCGCGGACGCTCTATACCTCACCCAAGGCTATACTCCGAATCTCATCCGAACCGGGTTAGCCGATGAACACTGCCGTTGCCAATGTGTCCGAAGATTTCCTCGGGCATCCCAAGGGCGTGTACGTCTGCTTTTTCACGGAGATGTGGGAGCGCTTTTCGTTCTACGGAATGAAGGCGTTGCTGCTGCTGTTCCTGATCGAGCATCACCAGTTTGGTGATCGCATCGGCTACGACGTGATCGGGGCGTACGGTGGCCTGGTGTATTGCATTCCGGTGATCGGCGGCTTGTTGGCCGATCGCTATCTGGGTATGCGCAAGGCGGTGATCTTTGGTGCGATTTTGCTGGTGCTCGGGCATCTCGGGATGGCCGTGGAGGGCAGCGCAGCCAAGACGATCGAGGGCGTCATGGTGCGTGACGAGGCTGCGCTCAAAGTGTTCTACCTGTCGCTCGCGCTGATCATCATGGGCGTGGGTTTCCTCAAGCCCAATATCTCGACCATTGTCGGCAAGCTCTATCGCGAAGGCGACCCGCGCCGCGATTCAGGTTTTTCACTGTTCTACGCTGGCATCAATCTGGGCGCGCTGTTTGCCTCGATCGTGTGTGGTTATCTCGGAAAAGCACTCGGATGGCAATATGGATTTGGCGCTGCCGGCATTGGCATGCTGCTGGGTTTGATCATGTTTCTGTGGGGCCAGAAATACCTGCATGGGCACGCCGAGCCCGCTCAGCCGGAGCAGCTTCGCCAACGCACTGCGCTCGGGCTCAGCCGCGAATGGATGATCTATCTGGGTGCCGTTGCCGGATTGATTCCGATCGCCGCACTGATGTGGGCGGTGGCCAATCGCGCGTTTTCATTGGGCGAACATGTTCCGTTGTCGTTGCTGTTGATGATCCTGGTCATGGTCGCCGTGTTGATCTGGTTCACCTGGTTCACGCTGTCCCAATGCGACAAGGTTGAGCGTCAGCGCATGGTTGCGTTGTTGTCACTGATCTTCATGTGCCTGGTATTTTTTACCCTGTACGAGCAGAGCTACGGCAGTTGGGTGACATTTACCGATCGCCTCCTGAACAAAGATCTTTTTCCGCGCCTTGTTCGCCAGGAGGTGGCCATCGTTTGGCAGGCGAGCTGGATGGAAAATGTATGGCTGTTCTTTGGCCATGCCCCGTGGTCGACATTTTCGTTGTTGTTGGCGCCGATCTCGTTCATGGTTTCTGCATCGTTATCGGAGCGCAATCCGAATTCTGCAACGCCGCGATGGATATTCGGTGGTGCGTTTGCACTGATGTTGGCGTTTCTGCTACGCGACATGTTGGTGATTCCACAGAATGCGAGTTCGCTGACCTATCTGGGCGCGATGTTCATCGTGTTGTTGGCACCGGCGTTCACCGGCCTTTGGGGCTGGCTCGACAAGTTCGGGGCCAACCCTTCGAAGCCGGTCAAGAGCAGCATCGGGTTGCTGTTTGGTGGTCTTGCGTTTGTGCCGTTGGCCTTGGCCGCGCAACAAGTCGGCGCCAGCGGAGAGATGGCCAGTGTCTGGTGGTTGGTCGCCGCCTATTTCGTTCTGGAGTTGGGCGAGATGTGTCTGTCACCGGTTGGACTCAGTGCGGTGACGCAGTTGTCGGTGCCCCGTGTGGTCAGCTTGATGATGGGCACATGGTTCCTGGCAACCGCCTTTTCCGAAGCGCTGGCCGCGATGTTTGGCAAGATCGCTGCCATTGATGTCGTCGAAGGCGAGGCAATGAACCTGGTCGATGCCGCAGCCAAGTACGAACATCTGTTCTGGCTGATGATGTGGATTGGCATTGCCTTCGCTGTACTCGCATTCATTGCTTCGCCCGTACTCAAGCGCGCAATGCATGGCGTAAAGTGACGCGCAGCAAACCAAACGTTGACGCTTTTCCCACGCTACGGTCGGATCAACACGCCTCTTATCATTGTGGCCCCGGCCTTTGATTCGGTCCACACCGCGATGCCCGTGTTCGCCGATGTGGCGATTCGCGGCATACCCGGATTGGCGCCCTTGGCGAGTGTGGTGATGATCGCGCGCTCTGCGGTTTGCAGACGTTTGTCGAGCACGTTGAGCCGGATGCTGGTGATTTCGGCACTGGGCGCGTCCGCGACTGCTGCGGCCGTCACGGCGTCGCCGCTGACCCAACTCACCAAATAACTATTCTTGCCCCAAGGCGCTGCATCGACGCGGCCCAAGGTGCGCGCGCCGCGCTCAAGTTCGATCATGCGCCCGAATCCGTCGCGACTGCCGATCGCCGAGCGTACCGACAGCACATCACCTTGCATGGTCGTCCAGATCGCGAGGGCGTGATCTGCGTTCACTGCCAGGGCCGGTCCGTTGACCGGGCAGCCGCCGATTTTCCAGTTGTCGGCGTGTACCAGATTCGGAGCGCTCCACTTCCCCTTGCGATCGCGCAGGCTGAAGTTCATGTCGCGGATCTCATCCATGCTGCGATCGCGATAGATCAGCATCGTCGCGTTGCCCATGCGGGCGGCATCAGTGCTGCAACAGTCGCAGGTGCGGGCGTCGATTTCAGCTTCGTTGCTGATCGTGCCTGCGCGATCGATGATCGCGCTGCGCAGCGTCATTGCGCCCGCGCCCTGGGCATGGTCGTGGGAATCACCCGAAGTGGCGGCGCCTGTGTTGCGCCCGTCGAGCCAGATGGCGAGCACGCGGTCGGCGCCCGCCGCCACGAGCGAAACGAAACCATGCTCGCTGGCAGTCGCGTCGCGATGCGGCAGAGTTGAATCGCTCCAGTTGCGCCCGCGATCCATGGAACGCGTGAGATGAATGTCGTATGCGTAGGTTCCCTGGCTTCGTTTCTGCAACCAGAATGTTACCCAATCGCCGTTGTCGAGCACCACCAGCGACGGGAAATCGGCCCAATTGACGAACCAGGTCTGTTCCGGCTGGCTACTCGCAATGCGCCCTTGGCGCTGCATCGTGCCTGCTGCGTCGAGCTGTGCAAAGTGCAGCGAGGCCCCGGATTCCTGGCGCTGTTGCCAGGTCACGACAAAGCCGCCGTTTGCATCTGAGGCAACTGAAGGTTGCGCAACGTTCTCAGTAATTGGCAGCGGCAGGGGTGTGACCTTCAATGCCCAGGTGCAGGTCGGAAGCAGCGCGAACGCAAACGCAATGGGCAGCGGGATAGATCCAAGCATTCGAGTCCCTCCAGCGATGGTCAGTAAACCTTGAAGCTGTCCCGGCCATTCCCAGCGCGTGGGTTTGGCCACATCCTCGTGCCTGGTCAGCTGCGCCCGTAACGGTCTTCATACCGAACGATATCGTCCTCACCAAAGTAATCGCCGCATTGTACTTCGATCAGTGCGATGTCTTCGTTGGTCGGATTCTCCAGGCGGTGCAAGGTCTCCATCGGGATGTACACCGACTCATTGCGATGCAACAGCAATTCGTCATCACCGATGCGGACCCTGGCAGTGCCGCGCACCACCGTCCAATGTTCGCTGCGGCGGTGGTGCAATTGCAGCGACAGTACATGACCGGGTTTGACTACGAGGCGCTTCACTTTGCAGTCCGGTGCATCCTCCAGCACCGTGTAGCTGCCCCAGGGGCGATGCACAGTGGTGTGCAGTTCAGTGGAATCATGCCCCTCGCGTTTCAACGCATCGACGACCTGCTTGACCTGCTGCGCCTGATCACGATGCGCAATCAGCAATGCGTCTTCGGTATCGATGATCATCAGATCCTGTACGCCGATGACCGCCACCATTCGCTTGCCGGCTTGAACATAGGTGCGTTCGGCGCCGACCAGAACCGCGCTGCCAATGGTGCGGTTGCCGGCTTCGTCGGGCGTCACCAGATCGCTGAGCGCGGTCCACGAACCAATATCGCTCCAGTCGAAGGGCGCAGGCACAACTGCCCGTTCGCTGGCGCGTTCCATTACGGCGTAATCAATCGAAATCGACGGCACCCGCGCAAAGTGTTCCTGTGACAACACAATGCTGTTTCCGGTGCCGCTGTGTTCAAGGCAAACGCGCGTGGCATCGAGCACATCGGCGCATTCCGCTTGAGCCGCGGCGAGCAAACTGCCGACACGGAAGCAGAACATGCCGGAGTTCCAGTAGAAATTTCCAGAGGCGAGGTAATGCTCGGCCGTCGCGAGGTCGGGCTTTTCGACAAAGCGCGCGATATCAAAGGCGTGCGCGCCGAGCGCGGCGCCACGCTCGATGTACCCGTAGCCGGTCTCAGGCTGCGTCGGAACCACGCCGAATGTGGTCAGTTTGCCGGAAGCGGCAAGCTCGGCGGCGTGCGTCAATGCCAGCTGGAAGGCGCTGATGTTGCTGATCAGATGATCCGCAGCAAGCACCAACATCAGTGCGTCGTCGCCGTGCGCGCGCTGGATCGCCAGTGCCGCAGCCAGCACCGCAGGCGCCGTATTGCGTGCCACCGGTTCGAGCAGGAAGCGTTGTCTGGACGCGTCGAGCCCGGGAATCTGCGCGTACGCGTCGCGAGTGATAAAACTGTAGTCGCGACTGGTCACGGTATAGATCGGTGCATCGGGGGACGCAACCGCCAGTGCACGTTTGGCCGTTTTCTCGATCAGTGTCTCGCCGTCAGGCAGGGCCATGAACGGTTTGGGAAACAAGCGTCGCGATACCGGCCACAGCCGTGTGCCAGCACCACCGGAGAGAATGACGGGAATCAGCATGGACATGGGTGAGCTCAGGATTGCTTCGGCCAACGCGTGCGCTCATCGGCGATCGCGCTGAGGGTTGATTGCAGTCCCTGTCGCCAGTGTGGCAGGAACAGGTCAAACGTGGACTGCAGCTTGCGCGTGTCCAGCACTGACCAGGCCGGTCGCTGCGCTGGGGTTTTGAATTCTGCGCTGGTGATGGCGCTGACTTCAGGCCGTCGCGCGATCAATTTTGCAGCATGGGCGAGATCGAAAATTTCGTTGGCGAATTCGTACCAGCTGGTGTGCCCCGCCGCGGTCAGGTGATAGGTGCCAAATCGCAGATCATCGGAGCTTGCTTGGCGCAGGGTAACAATCAACTGTGCGGTGACCTGGCCAACGAGCACGGCGGTAGTGGGCGTGCCGAACTGGTCCGCGACGACGCTCAGGCGCTCGCGCTCACCAGCCAGGCGCAGCATCGTGCGCAGAAAATTGTTGCCGCGCGGACCGTATACCCACGCGGTGCGCAGAATCAGATGTGCCGCACCACTGTCGCGCAAAGCCCACTCGCCCGCGAGTTTGCTGTGGCCATATGCGCCAAGAGGCGAGGTACGATTGTCTTCGGCCCAGGGCCTGCGGCCATCACCTGGAAAGACGTAGTCGGTGGAATAGTGGATCACCCGCGCATCGATCGATCGCGCTGCGTCAGCAACGACCGATACGGCCTGCGCATTGATGCGCTTGGCCACATCAGGCTCGGCTTCGGCCCGGTCCACCGCAGTGTAGGCAGCGGCGTTGACGATCCAGTCGGGGCGTTCGGCGAGGATCAGTTCGCGCAGCGAATCAAAGTTGGAAAGGTCTGCCTGCAGACAGGCAAATCCGCCACTGTCCACGCCTTTGCGTGTCGTCGCGGTGACTACGCCGAGCGCGGATAGCGCCGATTGCAGTGCGAATCCGACCTGGCCGTCGGCGCCGAGCAGCAACATTTTCATGCTTCAGCGCTTCCGGGTTGCTGCGCTGGGTACACCGGCAGTCGTTCGGTAGCGATTTCCGCCAGCAGTGGCGCACGCGCGTCTTTGACTGACAGCGATGGCGCTCGGATGGGCCAATCGATGCTCAGGGCGGGATCGTCCCAACGCAGATTGGCGTCACCGGTGTGATCATAGGGGGCGGTGCATAGATAGTGAAACAACGCCGTCTCGCTGGTCACCACAAAGCCGTGCGCAAAGCCCTCTGGAATCCACAGTTGCCGTTTGTTGCTGGCAGAAAGGACGGCTGCAGTGGAGTTGCCAAACGTGGGCGAACCACGGCGAATATCCACCGCCACATCGAATACTTCGCCCTCGAGCACGCTGACCAGTTTGCCTTGCGGATTGGGCCACTGATAATGCAGTCCGCGCAACACGCCGTAAGCGGAGCGCGAAACATTCACTTGCACCACCGGGAACTTGACCCCGGCTTCGCTGTAGCGCAGGTCGTTCCAGCTTTCAAAAAAGAAACCACGATCGTCGCCGAAAACCTGGGGCTCGATCAGCTTGACCTCGGCAAGGGATGTGTTGATGACACGCATGGGTTTTCCAGATTTTGCGAGTGTCGCTAGGCGCGTTGTTGAGTCAAACAAGTAAGCCGATTCAGATCATTGCAGTGCTTGCGGGTACGACTCAATGCATGCCCTCGCCTCTGGCGACACGCAGCAGGTACTCGCCGTAGCCGCTCTTGCGCAGCGGTTGGGCGATACGTGACAGTTGTTCAGCGTCGATCCAGCGATTTTGAAAAGCAATCTCCTCCGGGCAGCAGACGCGCAGTCCCTGACGCGCCTCAATGGTCTCGATGAAATTGCCGGCCTGAAGCAGAGACTCATGCGTGCCAGTATCGAGCCAGGCATAGCCGCGCCCAAGTTTTTCGACACGCAGACTGCCCTCGTTTAGGTAACACCGATTCAAATCGGTGATCTCCAATTCGCCGCGCGCCGACGGTTTGAGGTCGCGCGCGAAATCGCAGGCGCGGCCATCATAGAAATACAGGCCGGTGACGGCGTAGTTCGATTTTGGGGACAGTGGTTTTTCTTCCAGACCGATGGCCTGGCCACTGGCATCGAACTCGGCTACGCCGTAGCGCTCCGGGTCCTTCACCCAGTAACCGAACACGGTGGCGCCATGTTGCAGGGTTGCGGCGCGACGCAATACTTCGGTCAGCCCATGGCCGTAAAAGATGTTGTCACCCAGCACCAGACACGAAGGCTTGCCCGCGACAAAATCGCGGCCGATCTGATAGGCCTGCGCCAGTCCATCGGGACTCGGCTGCGCCGCATAGGAAATCGACATGCCCCAGGCGCTGCCATCGCCGAGTAGTCGCCGGAAAAGATCCTGCTCATGCGGTGTATTGATGATCAGCACCTCGCGAATGCCGGCCAGCATCAGCACGCTCAGCGGGTAGTAGATCATCGGCTTGTCGTACACCGGCAGCAATTGCTTGCTGATCGACAGGGTCAGGGGATGCAAGCGAGTGCCGGCGCCGCCGGCGAGGAGTATGCCTTTCGTGGTCACGCATTTGTCCCGGTGTTTGCGGCGCGCAGTTTACTGTAGATGCGGGGTTCGATCCGCATACGCTTGAACCATGCCGCGATTGCAAAAAATCCGGCACATGCGGAGGAGTTCCCGCAGTTACAAATGACCGAGTCGCTCGCCGCGATACGAGCCATCGCCAATGCGGTCACACCAGGTCTGATTGTCCAGATACCAGTCGACCGTCCGCGCCAGTCCACTCTCAAAGGTCTCGGCTGGCCTCCAGCCCAGTTCGCGCTGAATCTTGCTGGCGTCGATGGCGTAGCGGCGATCGTGTCCGGGACGGTCGTTGACGTAGCTGATCAGAGTCTCGCGCGAGCCGCCATCGGTGCGCGGGCGGCGCGCATCGATCAAGTCGATGATCGAGCGCACCACATGGATGTTCTCGCGCTCAGCGTCGCCTCCGATGTTGTAGACCTCGCCAGCGCGACCGCGCTCAAGCACGGCACGGATTGCTGCACAGTGGTCGCCGACATAGAGCCAATCGCGTACGTTGCGGCCATCGCCATAGACCGGCAGCGGCTGGTTGGTCAGCGCTTTCTGGATCATCAGCGGAACCAGCTTCTCCGGAAACTGATAGGGCCCGTAGTTGTTCGAGCAGTTGGTGGTCAGCGTCGGCAGACCGTACGTGTGGTGGAAGGCGCGCACCAGATGATCCGAGGCCGCCTTCGAAGCCGAGTACGGCGAGTTCGGCGCGTACGGCGTGGTCTCGCTGAACTTGCCGCTGTCGCCGAG